>JAERMP010000023.1 GCA_016844515.1 Thermoleophilia bacterium
ATGTCGCTGAGGAAGTTGAACCCGTGCTCGTCACGCAGGTACCTGCAGGCCTCGACGATCCGTGCCGGGTCGACGACGAGCGTTGTCTCGCCGAGCGCCTCGTTGGTCTCGATGACCCCAGGAACGCCTGCGTACGTCATTCGGCGACCCCGCGGATCTGGTACGCGGGGGGCACGCCCCCCCGGATCTTCTCGTGGAGCCGGATGATGCCCTCCATCAGCGCCTCCGGGCGGGGCGGGCAGCCCGGCACGTGGATGTCGACTGGGACGATCTTGTCGACTCCCTGCAGGATCGTGTAGTTGTTGAACATCCCGCCGGAGCTCGCACATGCACCCATGGCGATGGCCCACTTCGGCTCGAGCATCTGGTCGTAGACCTGACGCAGCGGTGCAGCCATCTTGTGGGCCACGCGGCCGGAGATGATCAGCAGGTCAGCCTGCCGCGGTGAGGAGCTGAATCGCTCCATGCCGAAGCGCGCGATGTCGTAGCGCGACGAGACGATCGACATCATCTCGATGGCGCAGCAGGCGAGCCCGAAGGTGTCCGGCCAGACCGAGTTGGACTGTGCCCAAGCGACGGCCTTCTCGACCGTCGTGAGGAGGAGCGCGTCCTCGATCTCGGCGACCTCGCGCTCGAAGACTCCGGGTCCGCGTTCGGGCCAGAGCACCCGCTCGGACTGGAGGCCGGCCTTCGCGAGCGGGCGGTCGCTGACCACCGGAAGCTCCCGCCTCTGCGCTCGCTCAGGCAACGTCATCCCTCCCCCTGGCGGCTGCAAAGCGGCGCCAGGCGGCGTCCTCAGTCGCACCCATATCGCTGCGGATATGGGCGCTCCCTGCGTCCTTGCCTGGCTTGCTTTTCGCGCGCCAGGAGAAGGGCGGCGTCACCTGATCGAGCGCTAGTGCCAGTTCAGTGCTCCCTTGCGCCAGACGTAGATGTATGCCACGCCCAGGATCGCGACGAATACGAGGAGCTCACCGAGCCCGAACCAGCCGAGCGCCTCGAGCTGCACGGCCAGCGGGTAGAGGTAGACGATCTCGATGTCGAAGAGGATGAAGAGGATCGCCGTGAGGTAAAAGCTCACCGTGAACCGGCGCTGCTGGCTCGGAGCCTCTTCGGAGACACCGGACTCGAACGGCAGCATCTTCTGGCGCGTGCCTGCGACCGGACGTTTCGGGACGATGAACGACCCCGCGATCATGGTCGCGGGGATGATTGCCGCGAAGAGCGCGTAGAAGAGGAAGGGCAGCCAGTTCGAAAGCACGGGTAGACCCCCGCACGGACCTCGGACGTCTGTTCTTGCGCGAAACCTAGCACTCCCCCTTCGGGCGCACGAAGGGATCGAAAATCCCGCACAGAATGAGCGATACGAGTGTTACAAACTCCCGCCTGGTATCCCGCACGCCGTCCGCTACCATGAGCCTGTGGCAACCGTCGAGCACCCGACTGACGACCTGATCTCACTCACGCCCGTCGCCGCGGCGAAGATCAGGGAGCTCATGTCCGAGGAGGAGGATGCGAGCACGCTCGTCCTTCGCGTGGCGATCCAGGGCGGTGGTTGTTCCGGCTTCCAGTACGGGCTCGGCTTCGACGCCGGCTCCGCCGAGGGTGACGTCGAGCTCTCACTCGAAGGCATCCCGGTTGTGGTCGATCCGTACAGCGCTCCGTACCTTCGGGGCACCACCATCGACTTCCTGAACTCGATTCAGGAGGCAGGGTTCAAGATCGACAACCCGAACGCCGTCTCCTCGTGCGGCTGTGGCCACTCCTTTCAGGTGGACGAGGGCGAAGAGCTCCCCGAAGGCACCGAGGTCGGTGGCTGCGGCTCCGGCTGCAGTCACTGAGGCGAACCAGCTCTCGTTCGTAGCTTCGTAGGGGCGAGGCATGCCTCGCCCGGCCAATAGCATCGCCCTGTGATCGATCGCGTACTCCGCGTGGCCGTCGTCGGCTCAGGGCCGGCGGCCTTCTACGCCGCGGGTCATCTGTTGGTTAGCGAAGACCCGTCAGCCGAGGTCGACATGATCGAGCGGCTACCGACTCCGTGGGGGCTCGTTCGGCTCGGCGTCGCCCCAGACCATCCGAAGCTCAAAGAGGTCTCGCGCGTGTACGAGAAGATCGCTGCGCGCCCCGGATTTCGGTTCCTGGGCAACGTCGAGGTCGGACGGGATGTCGCGCACGACGAGCTGATGCGCTCCTACAACGCGGTCGTCTACGCCAACGGTGCCCAGACCGACCGGCGGCTCCGCATTCCGGGTGAGGATCTCCCCGGGTCGTGGGCGGCGACCGAGCTCGTCGCCTGGTACAACGGCCATCCCGACTATCAGGACCTGGCGTTCGACCTCTCGGGTGAGCGGGCCGTCGTCATCGGGAACGGGAACGTCGCCCTCGACGTCGCCCGCATGCTCGCGCTGACACGGGAGGAGCTCGCCCCGACCGATACGACCGACGCGGCGATCGAGGCGATCGTTTCGGCGGGGATAACTGAGATCCTCGTCCTCGGTCGGCGCGGGCCCGTTCAGGCCGCGTGGACGCCGACCGAGCTCCAGGAGATGGGCGAGCTCACAGGAGCAGACACCGTCGTGGACTCGGCCGAGCTCGAGCTGGATCCGGCGAGCGCGGCCGAGCTCGCAGACGCCTCGAACATCGTCCAGCGCAACTTCGAGATCCTCCACGAGCTCGCGGGACGTGAGCGCACGGAAAAGGCGAGAGCCGTCCGTTTCCGCTTCCGCGTCTCTCCGGTTGCGATCCTCGGCGAGGATCGGGTGGAGGGCATCGAGATCGTCCGGAACCAGCTCGAACCGGATGATCGCGGGCGGGTGCGAGCGGTGCCGACCGACGAGCGCGAGGTCATCCCCTGCGGGATCGTCTTCCGCAGCGTCGGCTACCACGGGGTCGCGCTGCCGGGTGTGCCGTTCGACGAGCGTGCGGGCACGATGCCGAATCGGGACGGCCGCGTTCTCGACGAGGGAGGCGAGCCGATCCCCGGTCTCTACTGCGCGGGTTGGATCAAGCGCGGCCCGACGGGCGTAATCGGGACGAACAAGAAGGACGGTACGGAAACCGTCGACCGCCTGCTCGAAGACGCCCGTGCCGGCGTGCTCCCCGAGCCGGTTGGCGGGAGCATCGACGCCCTCCTCGCCGAACGCGGTGTCGAGGTTGTCACCTCAGCAGGATGGGAGGCGATCGACGCGCTGGAGCGCGCCCGCGGGCAAGAGCAAGGCCGCCCGCGCGTCAAGCTCTGCACCTGGGGCGAGCTGCTCGCAGCGTCGCGCTCAGGCTGAGAGCGCGTCGATCGTCCGATCGACGTCGTGCTCGGTGTTGTAGACGTGCCACGACGTCCGCAGCTTGCCCCCGCGCACGGCAGCCTGGATCCCGGCTCGGGCGAGCTTCTCGGCAGCGCCCGGCGCATCCGACATCACGATTGCCGAGTTGCCGACCTCGAGGCCGAGGCCTGCCCGGAATCTGTTCGCGAGCCGGACGTCGTGGGCATGGATCGCCTCGACGCCGATCTCCTCGATGATCGCCAGGGTGGGGGCTGCCGCGACCCACATGTACCAGGCCGGCGACGTGTCGAGCCTGCGAGCGCTGTCGGCGAGTCGGAGTGGCGGTCCGAAGAACGTCGCGAGTGGATCCTCCCCCGCGTACCAGCCTGCCGTGGCCGGGACGACGTCGCGGAGGGGCTCGGGCCTGATTGCCATGTACGCCGTGCCGCGCGGCGACATGAGCCACTTGTAGCCGTGGACGGCCACGATGTCGAAGCGGCTCGCGTCGAGCGGAAGCCAGCCGATCGCCTGCGTCGCGTCGATCACCGTCATCACACCGTGTTCTTCCGCGGCGCGGGCAATGGCGTCGAGGTCGGCAACCTCACCCGTCGCCATCTGGACGGCGCTGAAAGCGACCACGTCCACGTCCGGGCCGATCTCGCCGGCAAGCTCTGCGGCCGGCACCAGACGGACGCTCACGCCTCGGTGTTCCTGGACGAGGAATGGGAAGAGAAGCGATGTGAACTCGACGTCCGGCGCGAGGACGCGAGTGTCGTCAGGTACCGACGCCGCGATCAGCCCGATCAAGCTCGAGACGTTCGCACCGATCGCCACCGTCTCGACGGGGACGCCGACGAGCCGGGCGAACGACGCGCGCGCCTCCTCGCCGGGGATCCCCCAGTGCTCCCAGCTCGTACGACCGCCTCGCCAGTCGCCAAGCGCCTCCTGGAGCGCGTCCCAAGCCGGCCGGGGAGGCAATCCGTATGACGCCGTGTTGAGATAGGTGCCCGCCGGCTCCCACAGGTCGGGCATGAGCGTCTCGCCCATGCCGCAGATCCTGTCACAGCGCCCGTGCGGGGAAACCACGACGACCAGCCGTGCCCGGCGCTCTAGACTCGGCGCATGGACGAGACGACTTCCACCCAACCTCTGTGGGGAGGCGAGACCGAGAAGGCCGTCGGCAACTTCCCGGTCTCCGGCGAGCCGATTCCCACCCCCGTTGCCCGCTGGCTTGGCCGGATCAAGGCCGCCGCGGCCCGTGTAAACGCCGACCTCGAGCTGCTCGATCGGGAGATGGCGGAGCGCATCGCCGCAGCAGCCGATCGCGTGGCAGCCGGTGAGTTCGACGACCAGTTCCCGATCGACGTCTTCCAGACCGGCTCCGGGACGAGCTCGAACATGAATGCGAACGAGGTGATCGCGACGCTCGCGGGTGAGGACGTGCACCCGAACGATCACGTGAACATGGGCCAGTCCTCGAACGACGTGTTTCCGTCCGCCGTCCACCTTGCTGCGCTCGGGGAAATCGCGCACGACCTGCTTCCCGCGCTGGAACGCCTCGCGGCATCGCTCGAGCGGAAGGCGTTCGAGTTCGACGACGTCGTCAAGTCCGGTCGCACGCATCTGATGGATGCGGTGCCGGTAACCCTCGGCCAGGAGTTCGCCGGGTATGCGGCGCAGATGCGCCAGGGAATCGCGCGCGTCGAGGACGCGATGCCGCGTCTCGGCCAGATCCCGCTCGGCGGGACGGCGACGGGCACCGGACTGAACACGCATCCCGAGTTCGCGGCGCGCGTCCGTGAGTACCTCTCACGGGACACCGGTCTCACGGTCTCGGCTCCGGTCGACCACTTCGAAGCGCAGGCGGCCCGCGACGGGCTCGTCGAGGCCTCGGGCGCGCTCAAGGTCGTGGCCGTCTCGCTGACGAAGATCGCAAACGACCTGAGGCTCATGGGCTCGGGTCCGCGTGCGGGACTCTCCGAGATCTTCCTGCCCGAGCTCCAGAAGGGAAGCTCGATCATGCCCGGGAAGGTCAACCCGGTCATGCCCGAGGTCGTGACGCAGGTCGCCGCCCAGGTGATCGGAAACGACACTGCAATCACGATCGGCGGCATGAACGGGCACTTCGAGCTCAACGTGTACATCCCGCTCATGGCTCGGAACCTGCTCGATTCGATCAAACTCCTCGCAAGCGCGTCCCGCCTGCTCGCAGAGAAGTGCGTGGACGGGATCGAGGCGAACCGGGAGAGGAACGAGCAGTACGCCGAGGGGACGCTCTCTGCAGCGACTGCGCTCAACCCGTACATCGGCTACGACAAGGCGTCGGAGATCGTGAAGGAGGCGGCGTCGTCGGGCCGGTCGCTGCGTGAGGTAGCTCGTGAAGCCGGCGTCGAGGACGGCGTACTCGACGAGGCGCTCGACTACCACGCGATGGCGAAACCGCACGGCTAAGCGGTTTTCGGAGCACGGCAACCGATCTCCCTTGCATCCCGTCGGCGTCGGCCTAGACTTTGGCCCGAGATCTCGGGGGTGGGCCTCCGGGTGCCGCCCTTCCAGACGGAGGAAAGGGGAGAAAGTGATTCGAGGGAGATTCGGCGCTGTCGCCGTTACGGCGGTAGCGGCTCTGCTCGCCGTGGGCGTCGGAACAGGGCTTGCAGGCGGAAGCCCCACCGACGGAGCAACGGCCGCGACATTCGACACGGGCAGCGCGATCGTCCAGCTAAACGGCGACCCGCTGTCGACCTACGTCAAGACTAAGCCGGCCAAGGGCAAGAAGATCGACTTCTCGAGCAACTCCGTGAAGTCGTACCGAGCACAGCTGTCCGCGCTTCGAAACGACTTCAAGCAATGGCTGCGGCAAAACGCGCGAGAGGCAAGGGTCAACGGAGAATTCGACATTTCGCTCAATGCCGTGAGCGTCGAGCTCAACGGTAACTCACTCGCGTCGATCGCGGCCGCCCCGATGGTGAAGACCGCGCAGCTGCAAGGGCTCTACGCGCCGGCGGGTCACGATGATCCTGACCTCGCGCTCATGAGCGCGTTCCAGGCCTGGAACGATCCCGATGCCGGGGCCGGTGCAAAGGGCGCTGGTGTCAAGGTCGCGATCATCGACTCCGGCATCGATACGAGACACCCGTGCTTCGGTTCCGGCTCGACGAATGGTGGGACGAACGCGAAGGTCATCTTCGCGGGTGTCTTCCACAACAAGGCCGGGAACCAGGGCTACACACCCGCTGACGAGAACGGCCACGGGACGCACGTGGCAGGCACGGTCGCGTGCAACGAGCACACACCGGCAACGCTTGACGGTGTGGCGATTCCCTACGCTCCGTCGGGCGTCGCTCCAGCGGCCAGGCTCGGCAACTTCAACGTCTTCCCGGACTCGGTTGCGAACGCGCGGTCGGAGGACATCTTGAACGCGCTCGAGTCGGCCTATGCCCAGGGCTTCGACGTCGCCAACATGAGCCTCGGCGGCGGGCAGGGTGGAATTCAGGACCTGCTCTCGATCGCAGTCGACAACCTCGACCAGGCGAACATGGTCAGCGCGGTCGCGGCCGGAAACGACGGTCCCGGCTTTAGCACCGTCTCCTCGCCCGGCCTCGCACCGCGTGCGCTGACAGCGGGTGCCGCGACTGTCGGGCACTTTGTGGGTGTCGAGGTGACCAGGGGCGCTGTCACCGCGAGGGCCGCAAGCGGCGACTTCGCGACCGTTGCGGTGGATCTCACGCGCCCGGTGGGAGCTCCGGCTGGGACTGGGGTTGCTGGTCTGAGCACGGCTTGCTCGCCGCTGGCGAGCCTGGCGGGGCAGATCGCGCTCCTCTCTCGAGGGACATGCTCGTTCTCGACCAAGATTCGGAACGCGCAGACTGCAGGCGCAAATGCCGCCCTCATCGTCAACAACGTCGGGGGCGACCCGATTGCAATGGGTCAGGACGGCACGCCCAACCAACCCACGCTCCCCGCCTACATGGTGTCCATGTCAGACGGGACGGCGCTGAAGGCCGCCGCTGGGAACGCGACGATCGAGGCGGCCAAGACGTACTTCTTCACCGGCAACAGCAGGATCATGGCCGGGTTCTCGGGCCAGGGTCCGACGGACGTCGACTTCCGCGTGAAGCCCGACGTCGTCGCGCAGGGTGTCAACGTGCTCAGCTCCCAACCCAACTGGGCATGCGCGACACCTCCGTGTTGGGCGTTTTTCCAGGGCACGTCAATGGCGACGCCGCATCTTGCCGGAGCGGCCGCAGTCGTCATCGGCCAGCACCCGACGTGGGACGCGTGGGAGGTTCGCTCGTCCATCGTCAACACGGCCGACCAGAGCGTGCTGATCAACTCCAACGGTGTCGGTCTCAACTCGAACGTCAACATCATCGGAGCGGGCCATGCGAACCTGCTCTCGGCGGTCAACGGGATGGTTGGGCTCAACCCCGTGAGCGTGAGCTTCGGCGCCGTGCCGTCGGGCTCGGGACAGTCCGATAGTCGCGCCGTGAACCTGTCCACATTGTCCGGTGTGGGTCCGTACACGGTTGAAGTGACCAACGAAACCGGGGCGGGCGTCGACTTCGGCGCCACGATCTCCGGCAACACGATCACCGTCACGATGACGGCCTCGAAGGGCATCCCGGCTGGCAGCCGCCAGGGGATCCTTCGAGTCAAGAAGGCCGGAGTGGAGATCGCGCACGCTGCGGTCTACGCGTTCATCAAGTAAGCCGAGCAGCACACACGCTGAGAAGGGCCGCCTCCGGGCGGCCCTTCTGCTTCAGTAGGCGACGGCGCCGCGGCCGGTCTCAGCCGCGTGGCGCTGCTCGTCCGCGCGGTACGAGGAGCGGACGAGCGGGCCAGAGAACACCGACCCGAACCCGAGCTCCTCGCCCTGCTCACGGAACCAGCGGAACTCGTCGGGGTGCACCCAGCGGTCGATCTCTGCGTGCTTCGGCGTGGGCTGCAGGTACTGGCCGATTGTGACAACGTCGACGCCGTGGTTCCGGAGGTCGCGCATCGTGTCGACCACCTCGTCGTTCGTCTCGCCGAGGCCGACGATGATTCCCGACTTCGTCATCACCCGATAAACGGCGAGTTCCTTGACCCGCCGTAGAAGCCAGAGCGCCTTGTCGTAGCTTGCCTTTGCCCCGCGCATTCGCGGGTGGAGACGGCGAACGGTCTCGATGTTGTGGCCGAAGACGTGGGGGTGCGCGCCGAGCACCGTCGCGAGCGCATCCTCCTCGACTCCGAGGAAGTCGGGTGTGAGGATCTCGACGGTCGCCTCCGGGAGCTTCCGCTGGAGAGCCCGAATCGTGGCTGCGTAGTGCCCTGCACCGCGATCAGGGACGTCGTCGCGGTCTACCGAGGTGACGACGACGTGCGAGAGCCCCATCTGCGCGGCGGCTTGAGCGAGGCGGAGCGGCTCGAGCGGGTCGGGCGGCGAGTCCGGCTTCCCCGAGTGGACGTCGCAGTATCGGCACGCGCGCGTGCAGGTGTCGCCGAGGATCTGAAACGTCGCCGTACCACGTCCCCAGCACTCCCCGATGTTCGGACAGCGTGCCTCCTCGCAGATCGTGTGCAGGCGTCCCTCGCGCAGGAGCTCCTTGACCTCGAAGTAGCGCGAGTTGACGCTCGGCGCGCGCACCTTCATCCACTCGGGCCGGCGCGGGCGTTTCGCAACGGGAAGCGACTTCTGCATCGCGGGTTAGTCTAGAGACCGTGGTTCCCGAGGCACCTTTCGAGCAAAGCGATCACGGAGCCTTTCCCGTGGGCGATGGCTGGTTCGTCGTCAACGCACGGGATGCGCAGTGGTTCGAGAGTGACGGGCTCGGTTTCTACGCGCCGTTCGAAGGTGAGAACGCGCCATTCGGCGAGCTCGGGATCAATCTGAACATCCTGCGCCCGGGCGAGCCGAGCTGCATGTACCACGGCGAAGAAGCGCAGGAGGACTTTCTCGTGCTGGCCGGAGAATGCGTGCTCATCGTCGAAGGCGAGGAGCGGCCGCTTCGCGCGTGGGACTTCGTGCACTGCTCGCCGTGGACGGAGCATGTCTTCGTCGGTTCCGGCGACGGCCCTTGCCTCATCCTCGCGGTGGGAGCTCGGTTGAAAGGCCGAGGGCTTCGCTACCCCGTCAACGACGTCGCACTGAGGCACGGTGCCGGGGTCGAGGAGGAAACGTCGGATCCGAAGGAGGCCTACGCGCGCTTCGGTGACCTGAAGCCGGTGCCCTGTCCGGACGGGTTTCCGAGCGCCTGACCAAGTAACAGTCTGTTACTTGGAGACGACGCGCTCGACCATGAGTGTTGTCATGACGCCCACGCATCCTTCATGAGGGGAGGGTTCCACCCGAGACGTGGAATTGGGCGGATGTCGGGAGGCATCTCGGACTCTCAGCTCCAGCACGAGAGGCGTGACCGATGTCGGGCGTCGATCGGTTCACGCCGTTGCTCTCCAGAAAGTCAGCCAGTTGCCGTTCGTATCCTCGACGGTAAACTCGGCCTGTCCCCAGGGTCGATCCGCGAGCGGATCGATGATCTGCGTTCCGTCTGCATCGAGCGTGCCAAAGAGCTCTTCGAGATCTGGCGCCTCGATGTAGAGCGACGTCGGAGAGACGGAGCCGAGGCGTTGGCGGATAGCCGCGTTGTAGGCATCACCGTAGTGGTCCGCTGCGACCTCCAGCATGAGGCGCGCGTCACCACGGCAGATCGCGCAGTTCGTTTCGGTAGGGCCACCCCGCTCCAGCCTGAACCCCAACCGGCCGACATAAAACTCGAGCGCCCCAGCCATCTCGGTGACGCGGATCGCGGGTGTCACGCCCCAGCCAGTCATCGATCGAGGCTCACCGGGCGGCGAGCGAGGCGTGGATCGCCTGTGGCCAGAGCCCCGCGCCGTCGTCGCCCGGTAGCTCCTCGAAATCGAGCTCGAAGACCTCCGCGATCGCGTCGATCGCGGAGGGTCGCACATCCTTGACCGTGATCGGGCGATCGAGCTCTCGCGCCATCGTCGTAAAGGCGGCGTCTTCGAGCCCGCAAGCGGTGATCCACTCGGTAAACGGCGCCGGATCGAGGTCGACATTGAGCGCGTAGCCGTGCGTCGTGACCCAACGGGAGACGTGCACACCGATGGACGCAATCTTCCTCGGGCCACGGCCTAATCGTGGCGGCATCCACACGCCGGTGAGCCCTTCGATCCGCTGTCCCTCGAGCTCGAACGCGCCGAGCGTTCGGATCAGCGCCTCCTCGAGGTGGCGGACGTACAGCTTCACGTCCTTCCCATGTCTGCTCAGGTCGAGAATCGGATAGCACACGAGCTGTCCTGGACCGTGGAAGGTGGACTTGCCGCCCCGATCCGTCTCGGCGATCTCGACCTCTGCGCCCTCCGGGACATGGAGCTCGCGGTCGGGTTCGGTGCGCCTGCCGACCGTGATCACGGGCGGGTGCTCGAGGAAGATCACCGTCTCGGGGATCGCGCCCTGGGAAACAGCGCCAGCGAGGGAGCGTTGGAGTTCCAACGCGTCCCCGTACGGCACGAGCCCGAGGCTTAGCCGGTAGGCGCCGCGGCTCATTGCAGTTGCTGGAACATCCAGCGGTGACCCTCGAGGTCCTCCGCCGTGTAGAGGCGGCCGTCGGGGCCCTCCTCCGGAGGCCGGATCACGTTCGCGCCGGCTTCGACCGCTCTGGCGTGATGAGCGTCCAGGTCGTCAACCCCGACGAGGATGCCGTCGATCACCCAGGGATTGTCGAGCCAGCGTGCCGCCGCGGTGCAGCTCTCACGGTGCGTCTTCGGGCTCTGGTACTCGCGATTCGGTGTCGCAAGCATGACGACCTCTCCGCCGATCTCGAGCTCGGCGTGCCCGATTATCCCGTCGTCCATGACGTAACGCTGTCCGTGCTCCTTGAACCCGAACGCCTCCGTGAGCCACTCGATGGCGGCCGCGGTGTCCTCGTACGCGATCATCGGGACGATTCGCTGCGCCACACTCGCCTCTCTAGTACGCCGCTTCGTCCCAGGTCTCGAGGCGCTCGCGCAGGTCTCGCAGGAAGCGGCCGGCGAGCGCACCGTCGACGAGGCGATGGTCGTACGTCAAGGTCAGGTTCATGATCGGCCGGATTGCAATGACGTCCTGGCCCATCTCGTCCTGGACGACCCACGGGCGCTTCACGACTGCGTAGGTGCCGAGGATTGCGGCCTGCGGCTGGCTGATGACCGGGGTGCCGTGGAACGTGCCGTAGCCGCCCGGGTTCGTGATCGTGAACGTGCCGCCTTGCACCTCGTCCGGGAGGAGCTTCTTGTCACGGGCGCGCTGCGCGATGTCGGTGACGCCCTTCGCGATCCCGAGGAGATTCAGCGTCTCGGCGTTCCGCAGCACCGGGACGATGAGGCCCTTGCCGTCCGCGAGCTCGACGGCGAAGCCGAGATTGACGTTTCCGCGCGTGACGATCTGCTCACCACGGATCTCGCCGTTGACCCACGGATAGTCCTTGATCGTCTCGACGACCGCGCGGGCGACGAACGCGAGGTAGGTGACGTTCACGCCGTGATTCGCCTCGTACTCGGGCTTGAGCTTCTTGCGGAGAGCGACGACGCGCGACATGTCGACCTCGATCGCGCTCGTGACGTGTGCCGATGTGTCGAGCGAGCGGCGCATGTGCTCGGCGATGCCTCTTCGCATTGCGGTCATCGGCTCGAGAACCTCGCCTGGAGCCTGTGCGGGCATCTCGGCAACCGTCGCGGCCGGCGCTGCGGCCACGGGAGCAGGAGCCGGCGCAGGCGGCGCGGGAGCCGGCGGAGCCGGGGGTGCGGGCACGGCAGCCACGGGCATGGGCTCGGATGCCACGGGTTCGGGTTCAGGCGTTACCGGAGCAGGCGCGGGCTCGGGGGCAGGTGCAAGCTCCGGGGCAGGGGCCGCCGCAGCGCCGGACTCGAGGTAGGCGAGGATGTCCTTCTTGGTCACGCGCCCGCCCGTTCCCGTGCCGGGCACGACGGACGGGTCGACGCCGTGCTCCGCCGCGATTCGTGCGACCACCGGCGAGACGAACGTCCTTCCGTTCCCGGAGACCGATGGAGCCGGGGCGGGAGCCGGCGCAGGTGTGGGCGCAGCGACTTGCGGGGCAGCCGCAGGGGCGGCAACCGGGACCTCTGGCGCGACCATGGCCGGTGGCACCACGACGACGGGCGCAGGAGCCGGGGGCGCAGAAGCCGGCTCGGGGGGCGCGATCGCTGCGCCGGCAGGCGCGATGACCGCGAGCACGGTGCCGACTTCGACGGTCTCGCCCTCCGCGACGAGGATCTGTGCAACCACCCCTTCGGCCGGGCTCGGCACCTCGGTGTCGACCTTGTCCGTCGAGATCTCGAGCAGCGGCTCGTCGCGTCCGATGGCATCGCCGACCTGTCTGAGCCACTTGGTGATCGTCCCCTCGGTGACAGAGACGCCCATCTGGGGCATTACGACCTCGGTCTGCGTTCCTATGGACACGTTCTCCTCCTAGATGGTTGATCGGCGATCGCCGTCGATGCGGGGATGGCTGAGGCCAAGCCGGGGACGCCGCCTGTTCGAGCGCGTATCGGGAATACGGGCGAGGACGGGCGGCGCCATCCGGCGATGTGTCTCAGCCACCAGCCGCGCGACGAGGGATTGCCGATCAACCATCAGTAGGCGGCAAGGTCGCGGAGGGCTGCGACGACATCCGCTACCTGTGGGATGAAGGCCTTCTCGAGTGGGGGTGAGAACGGAACCGGCATGTCGGGCGCGGCGACCCGTACAACGGGAGCATCGAGGTGCTCGAAAGCCTCCTCTGCGATCGTCGCCGCGATCTCCGCTCCGAAACCTCCGGTCCGCGTGTCCTCGTGGAGGACGAGCACCTTCGAGCACCGCTGAACGCCCTCGAGCACTCGCTCTTTGTCCCACGGGATCAGAGTCCGTAGGTCGAGCACCTCGGCCTCGAAGCCTTCCTTGGAAAGCTCCTCCGCGGCCTCGGTCGCCGTGTGAACCATGGCTCCCCAGGTCACGATCGTGGCGTCGTCTCCCGGACGGTGGACGTTCGCGTACCCGAACGGGACCGTGTAGCGGTCCTCCGGAACCTCCCCCTTGATGCGGCGGTAAAGATGCTTGTGCTCGAAGAAGAGGACAGGGTTCGGATCCTCGATCGCTGTGGCCAGGAGACCCTTTGCATCGTGCGGCGTTGCCGGGCAGACGATCTTGAGGCCAGGAATGTGGGCGAACGAGCTCTCGGGGTTCTGGGAGTGGAACGGCCCACCCGAGAACCCTCCGCCGGAGGGGAGCCGAACAACGATCGGGACGGGCGTGCCGCCGCGGAAGAACTGCTTCGCGGAGACGGTCACGAGCTGATCCCACGCGCAGGAGATGAAGTCCGCGAACTGCATCTCGGCGACGGGTCGCAGTCCCATGAGCGCGGCGCCCGTTGCGCCGCCGACGATCGCCGTCTCGGAGAGCGGGGTGTCGATCACACGCCACGGTCCGAACTCCTCCTGGAACCCGAGCGAGACCTTGAACGCACCACCGTAGACGCCGACATCCTCGCCGAGGAGGAACACGCGCGGATCGCGCCGCATCTCGAGGCGCAGCGCGTCCGAGATCGCCTGGATGTAAGTCATTTCAGCCACAGCGCTGCCTCCGGTGGCGGTTTCGCGGCTTAACTGTTACCGGAGGTAGCGCTTTCACTTGTGGTGTGGCGTGTCGAGGTCCTCGGGAGAGGCGAAGACGGCGCTCACGAGCGATGACGGGTCCGGCAGTGGCGACTCGTCGGCGCGCTCCAGCGCCTCACTCAGGATGCGCTTCACGGCAGACGTGATCTCGCCCTCCTCGTCGTCGGTCATCCCGGCGTGGTTGTGGAGCCAGGTGCGGTAGCGCTCGATGGGGTCCTGCGCCGCCCACTGCTCGAACATCTCCTTCGGCACGTAGAACGCGTCATCGTGAACGGCATGACCCTCCATGCGGAGGGTGAGGCACTCGAGCAGTGTCGGCCCGCCGCCTTCACGGGCCTTCTCGATAGCTCGGCGGGCCTCCCGGTACACGGCCAGGACGTCGGTGCCGTCGACGACCACACCCTCGAATCCGTACGCTGCGGCGCGATCGGCAATGTGCTCGATCGGATACGAGAGGTAGGTCGGAGTCGAGTACGCCCACTGGTTGTTGTCGCAGACGAACACGACGGGGAGCTGCCGAACGCCGGCCATGTTCATGCTCTCGTGCGCATCGCCCCGGGCGGCCGAGCCCTCGCCGAACCAGCCGATGGCGACGCGACGATCGCCGCGGATCTTGAAGGCGAGCGCCATGCCCGTCGCAACGGGAAGCATGGCTGGAAGGTGGCTCACCATCGGGTGCAGGCCGAGCTCCGGGATCGCCATATGGACGTTGCCGTCGCGGCCTCGTGTCGGTCCGCCCTCGCGTCCCATGTACTGCGCGAACACGCGCCACGGCTCGACTCCGCGCGTGATGTGTACGCCCATGTCGCGGTGCAGCGGAGTCCCGACATCGTTCGGGCCCATCGCCGTGCCGACGCCTACCGCCGCGCCCTCGTTCCCGCGACCGGTGTAGAACGAACCCGGGATCTTCCCCTGCTTATAGAGGATGTGACCGCGCTCCTCGATCCCGCGCGTGATCAGCATGTGGCGGTAGATGGCGAGG
>JAERMP010000336.1 GCA_016844515.1 Thermoleophilia bacterium
TTCGAACCTGTCGATCGCCTGCTGGATCGATCCCTGGTCCCCACGGGCGTAGCCGAGCGAGCGAAGAGCGAACGGCTCGAGATACGTCTTCGGCTTCAACAACGCCGGCGCCTCCTCCTCGATCTCCGCGCCTCGCTCGAGGGCGACGAGGGCGTTCAGCCGCGCGATCAATCCATCGTCATCCAGGAACCCTTCGGGACTCCAATCAACGAGCCTTCGCTCGACCTCGCCCAGATCGCCTCGCGCGATCGCGATCTCGACGTACAGAGCGTCGAAGCTGTAGCCCTCCATGCCCAGATCCTCGGCACTGCGCTCGAGGCGCCGCGCTTCTTCCTCGTTCCCGAGATGGACGTTGGCGAGGGCACAGGCGAGGAGCGACGAGACGTTGGACGCGCACGGCGTTGCGATGTTGGCGGCGACCGCCGACTCCGCGCGCGACGTAAGGTTGCGCGCCGCCTCCCAGAAGCCCCCCGCTTGCTCGACGGTGATCAACAGCCTGGCTGCATGCATCCGATGGTGTGGCGTGAGGTTGTCCGTCACCTCGTCATGCGCCTTCGAGATCCGGCGCGCTTCTTGGAAGCGGCCGGTCGCAAGACACGCCGGGAGGCCGAACACGTAGATCAACGCGATGTGGTCGGGATCGGTCATCGTCGGCACGATGTCGAACCGGCGCCGGGCCCAGGCGTACGCTTCCTCGTAGTCGCCTCGGGAGTAGGCCGCTATAGAGCGGGCGTCCCACGCCCATGACCGCAGCTCCATGTCGTCGAGGCGATCGGCCAACTCGCTGGCCTCTTCGGCCGCCGCGCCGGATCTCTCCGGGTCGAAGTTGGTGCGCGCGATCAATGCTCTCGCCCGCGCCGGTGTGTCTGGCTCGGACAGCTCGAGTGCCCGATCGATCCATCCTGCGACGAGCTCGCGGTCGGGCCGGCGCTTCCACATCGAGGCTCGGGTAGCCGTATGGAACGCGAGGATGCTGTACGTGTCCGCGACGGTTGCTGGGTCGCTCGTACCCTCCAGCGAGCTCAGCATCGCCGTCCAGAAGGCCTCGCCGTCGAACTTGAACACGTTGGCACGTCCGACCTCCCGCCAGAGCGCAGCCTTGGCGGCCTCGTTCGGCTCGAGGTCGAGAGCGCGGTGGAGCAACGCGAGGCCGTCGTCGATCTCGAAGCGGCCGATCGCGAGCTCCGCCGCGCGGCGGAGCCACGCGAGCGAGCGTGCTCGGAGCTCCACGAGCTCGGCCTCTTCGCCCGCCCACGCCAGGTCGGAGTCGTCCGGTCGGACTGCCTCGGCGTAGTGGTGTGCAAGGATGGGCGCGTCCTCATCCCGCCCCTCGCCGGTCCGTTCTAGCCAGCGCGCGAACGCGGCGTGCAGCCTCAGTCGTCTGGCTTTCGGCAAACTGGCATATGCGACTTCGCGAGTCAGGGCGTGCTTGATCGCGTACTCGCGGTCGCCCGCGATCGAAGAGCCGGGTCGACGGCGGATGAAGTCGCGCTCCTCGAGTACCCGCAGGTCCGGCTCCGCCTCTTGGACGAGCTCGTAGACGGGTCCCGCCCAGAAGATCCGACCGATCACAGACGCGGCCTGGAGCGCGTGCTTCTCGGCCGGCTCCAGCAGATCGACCCGTGCCGCGACGACCGCCTGCACGGTGTCCGGAACGGCGAAGTCCGAGGGCAGCTCCGCCAAGCGCCACGAGCCGTTCTGCCGCTCGAGCAACTGCCGGTCGATCAAGGTCCCGAGTAGCTCCTCGACGAAGAACGGGTTGCCCTCCGCGCGTTGGACGACGACATCCCGCAGCCCGGCAGGCAGCGTCCCGCCGAGGAGCTCGTCGAGCATCCGGACCGCGTCCTCTGAGGAGAGCGCTTCGAGCTCCAGCGTCGTGGCACGGAGACGGGCGCCCCAGCCGGGTCGCTGCTCGAGCAACTCCAGCCGCGCGGTCGCGATCAGAAGGAGGGGTCCCCGCGTATCGCGGACGAGTCGTTCCAGAAGCTCCAGCAGCTGCTCCTCGCCCCAGTGGACGTCCTCGATCAGGACGACGGCGGGTCGCTCCCCGACGATCTCCTCGAGGAACTCGACCCAGGCGTCCTGGAAGCGGTCGCGTGCGGCGAGGGGGTGGAGCCCGTGGGCCACATCGAGCCCGAGCGTCAGCCCCAATATCTCGCGCGACCCGAGGCGCTGCAACACCGCCGCCGGCAGGTCGTTCTCGAAGATCCCGAGATGCTCCTTGAGCACCTCCGCGAGCGGCCAGTACGTGATGCCCTGGCCGTACGAGAGGCACCGTCCGGTACGCCGCAGCGTTTCCGGCGAGCGTTCGCCGAGGCGTTCCCAGAATTCGCGCACGATCCTTGTCTTGCATCTCCGAGGATCGTCACGAGTTGCGGTTCACGCCGGTCCTCGACCTCTTCGTAAGCTCGATCGAGCACCTTCATCTCTTCGTCCCGGCCGACGAAGGCGCGGCGAAGGCCGCCGACGCCACGTGGACGCATGAGCGAAAGCCCGCGCACGAGGCGCCGGCACTCGACCCCTCCCAGCTTCCCCTTGGCCTCGATCGTCTGAGGCTCCGCGAACTCGAACGCGCCACGCGCGGTCGCGACCGTTCGCTCGCCGACGAGGATCTCGCCCGGCTCCGCGGCTTGCTCCAGTCGCGCCGCCACATTGACCGGATCGCCAGTGACGAAGGAGCTGCCTTCGCGCGGCTTGCCGACGACGACCTCGCCCGTGTTGACCCCGATCCGCAGTGCGAGCGTCTCGCCGAAGAGCTCATGCAGGCGCCGCTGCATCGCCAGCGCCCCGTGCAGCGCGCGCTCGGCGTGATCCTCGAGCGATGCCGGGGCGCCGAACACCGCCATCACGGCGTCGCCGACGAACTTCTCGACCGTTCCGCCCGCGGTTTCGATCTCCGCGGCCATAGCGTCGTAGAAGCGCTCGAGCATCGCCCTCGTTCGCTCCGGGTCCAGCGAGCCGCCGAGCTCGGTCGAGCCCACCAGGTCGGCGAACACGAGCGTCACCAGCTTCCGTTCGCTCTGGTCGAGACCGGCATCTACCGGCGCGGCGCACGTCGGGCAGAAGCGTGCCCCCTCGGGAACAGCAGCGCCACAGGCAGCGCATTCATCCATCGCGGCTGATTGTGGACCTTCTAGCAGCCGATGTTCCACCCCCCTACGTGCCGCCGTTCAGATCGCCGGGGGGCCCGAGTCTTCGGACCGCCTACTCGAGGTAGCCGAGGCCGCGGAGGTGCTCCTCCATCTC
>JAERMP010000337.1 GCA_016844515.1 Thermoleophilia bacterium
CACGATCCTGCAGGCGAGATCCTGATCCTCGAGGAGGTGGGCGCCGGCGCCCGTGCGTGTCACTTTCTTCACCGGGCAGCCGAAGTTGATGTCGACGATGTCTGCGCCCACGGCTTCGACCATGCGCGCCGAGTCTCCCATCGACCGGGGAACGGCGCCAAAAAGCTGGATCGCCAGCGGATGCTCGTCGGCGGCGACACGGAGGTAGCCGAAGGTCTTCTCGTTGCGATGCTCGATCCCGGCGCAGCTCACCATCTCGGAGCAGACGAGACCAGCGCCGTAGCGCCGGCCCTGGCGCCGGAACGCCTGAACGCTGACACCCGCCATAGGCGCGAGCACGAGCCGGGTTGGCACCTCGACCGGGCCGATGTGCCAAGACGTTCGAAGGTCGATCATCCCCCCGGAATGGTAGTTGCCAAACTGTTGACGCTCGTCCAGGGCGGAGCTACCATTCCGAGCCGTTGACGGGGGCCGGGGGCCTCGCAATCTCTTTTCTGGAGGCATTTTCGTGAAGGACGTGATCCTCACTCCCGAGGGCTACAAACAGCTCAAGAGCGAGCTCGACCGCCTGCGCACAGAGAAGCGGCGCGAGATCGCGGAACGCATTGCCGCGGCCCGCGAGTTCGGCGAGATCGCCGAGAACGCGGAGTACGACGATGCGAAGAACGAGCAGATGATGCTCGAGCATCGCATCGCGCAGCTCGAAGAGCGCCTCGCGAACGCGCGCGTGATCGATGTCAAGAAGGTCGACACGAGCGTCGTCTCGATCGGGTCTGTCGTCCGCCTTCGAGATGTCGACGCGAAGGAGACCACGGAGTACTTCATCGTCGGCTCGGCCGAGGCGAACCCGGTCGAGCGGAAGCTCTCGAACGAGTCGCCAGTCGGGAAGGCGATCATCGGTCGCAAGAAGGGCGAGACCGTCGAGGTCATCACCCCGCGCGGCTCGAAGGTCAAGTTCCCGGTTAGGCTGCCCGTCCATGGGTCTTTCCAAGCGATTCTCTGATCGGGCCGCGATCAGCGCTGTCCGCGAAGAGGCGCGCACCCTCGAGCCGGGTACAGAGTCGGTCGAGAAGCGGCGTCTCGCCGGCCGCGTCATGGCCCGTCGCGGCCACGGAAAGCTGACCTTCCTGGATCTGGTCGACCGCTCCGGGCGCATTCAGCTCCTCTGCGAGGAGAGCCGCGTCGGGGCGGTCGACGTCGACCTCGGCGACGTCGTAGGCGTCGTCGGATCGGCGGCTTCGTCTCGCCGCGGCGAGCCGTCGCTTGCCGTCGACGAGCTGACCGTTCTCTCCAAGAATCGGAGCCCGCTCCCCGACACGTTCCACGGGGTCACCGATCAGGAGACGCGGTACCGGAAGCGCTACCTGGACCTGCTGATGAACGGGGAGTCGCGCGAGCTCTTCCTGCTGCGCACACGTGTGGTCACCGCGATCCGCCGCGTCCTCGACGAGGACGGCTTCGTCGAGGTCGAGACACCGATCCTGCAACCACGGTACGGAGGCGCCTTCGCGCATCCCTTCGTCACACACTCGAACGAGCTCGACGCCGACTTGTACCTGCGGATCGCGACCGAGCTCTACCTCAAGCGGCTCATCGTCGGCGGGCTCGAGCGCGTCTACGAGATCGGCAAGGATTTCCGCAACGAGAGCGTCTCCTTCAAACACCAGCCCGAATTCACGATGCTCGAGTGGTACGAGGCATACGCGGACTACGGCGACACGATGGCTCGGATAGAGGAGCTCGTTGAGAGGGTCGCGTCGGGGTTGCTTGGCTCGACCCGTGTGAGCTTCAAGGGGCACGAGATCGACCTGAAGCGGCCCTGGGCAAGGATGCGGTTCGTCGACTCACTCGCCGAGCACGGTCTCTGGCTCCGCGATGAGGGTGAGCTTCGCGCGGCGCTCGAGGCAAAGGGCGTGGACACAGGTGCGGACAAGGACTGGCCGCAGCTCGTCGACCACGCGTTCAGCCACTTCGTCGAGCCCGGCTTGATCTCCCCGACGATCGTTCACGACTACCCGATCGAGCTCTCCCCGTTCGCGCGTTCCACCGACGACGATCCCATGCTCACCGAGCGGTTCGAGTACTTCGCCGGCGGGATGGAGCTCGGCAACGCATTCACCGAGATCAACGACGCCGAGGAGCAGCGCGCGCGCTTCGAGATGCAGTCGGCGCACGTCGAGGGCGAGCGCGGCGACCCCGACTACGTCGAGGCGCTCTCGTACGGGATGCCGCCGACGGGCGGCCTCGGCCTCGGGATCGACCGCCTCGTCATGCTCCTCTCGGGCCGCGAGACGATCCGCGACGTGATCCTCTTTCCGGCGCTCCGCTCGACGGAGTAGCTGTCTCTACGGGCGCTGCCCGGACGAGTCCGGCAGCGGTATGAGGCCGATGCCCTCGGCTCGGGCGACGAAGGCGACAGCGGGATCGGCTGTGGCGATGCTGTCGTCCGGACCGGCCGACGCGAGGAGCGCGCAGTCGGCGAGCGAGAGTGCGCAAGTGTTCCGCTCGTAGTGACGCGCCCGGATATCCGCGCCGTGCCAGGCGGTTGCCTCGTCGAACGGCAGGACGCGCACTGGCTCGCCGAACAGACGCGCGAAACGCTCCGAAGTGTCGTCCTTCGACCAGCCCCACAGCCGCTGGAGACGATCGGCTACCTCGAAGTAGTTGGCCGCACTCATCGCACAGTCGTGTGCCCTGACGATCTCTTCGACCTCGTCCGCCGGTCCTTCGCCGCGCGCCAGCGCAAGAACGGCGTATGCGTCAAGCAGGATCATCCGTACGCGAGCCTCGCTCAAGACGCGCCCACTTTGCGTCCTCGATCTCCTGCTCTTCCTCACGGGCGATCCGTCGGGCCTCCTCACTCGTCGGGCCGCGTCCGGCGAAGCTCCCGCGGAATGCGGCGATCGGATCCTCCGGAAGCGGGGAGACGATGATTCGATCGCCGAGATCGACGATCGAGACCTCTCGCGTCTTCCAGCGATGTCGAACAGCGGCAGGCACCGACATCTGGCCGGACTTGGTGATCGTGGCGCGATGCACTGAGAACACGGTACTTCGCAATATAACGCACCGCAATCGTCTTGAGAAGACGTGTCCGCGCAAGCTACGCGCGCAGCGGTACGACCGGAGCCTGCGCGCTCCACGGGAAGTCGATCCAGAGATCCGTGCG
>JAERMP010000137.1 GCA_016844515.1 Thermoleophilia bacterium
GGAATCCCAGCGGCGCGGATCTTCCGCTTCGCCCGGACGAGCCGCTGCGCCATCGCCTGCTCGGCGACGAGGAAGGCATGAGCGATCTCACCGGTCGAAAGACCGCCGACCTCGCGAAGCGTCAGCGCCACCCGACTCTCGGCCGCCAGCGCCGGGTGGCAGCAGGTGAAGACGAGCGCCAAGCGGTCATCCGGGATCGCGCTCACATCGTCCTCGTCAGTCGAGAGGTCCTGGAGTCGCGCGAGCAGCTCGGCCTTTTCCTGGAAGACCCGATCGCGCCGAATTCGATCGATCGCCCGGTTGCGGGCGGTGGTGACGATCCAGGCTCCGGGGTTCCGTGGGACACCGTCGCGAGGCCAGCGTTCGAGTGCCGTGGCGAAGGCGTCCTGCACCGCGTCCTCGGCCAGCTCGAGGTCGCCGAGAACGCGGGTAAGGATCGCGACACCATGGCTCCACTCCTCGCGGAAGACCTGCTCGACGCGCGGCTCCATGCTCCCGTTATTGCACGACAGGGCGGATCTCGATGGATCCGCTGCCCTGTGCCGCCGGGATCAGGGCGGCCAGCCGGATCGCCTCGTCGAGGTCGGGAAGCTCGGTGAGGAAGACGCCTCCGAGGATTTCCTTCGTCTCCGCGAACGGGCCGTCGGTGACGATGCGCTCGCCGTCGCGAACACGGACGACCTTGGCCGTACCGCGCCCGTCGAGCTCCTTACCCGAGACGTTCGGATCGGCCTTGCCGAGCTCCTCGAAGAGGGCGACCCACTTCGGCATCTCCTCCGCGCGGAGGGCCGTCTTCTCCGCGTCGGGGAGGTCGACCCAGGCCGAGTCGTCGTCGTAGATGAGCATCGCGTACTTCACAGCTGCACCTCCTCGGGATCAACGTGCACCGGCCGGACTTCGATCGCCCCGTGCTCCGCCGCAGGGATGCGGGCGGCCCAGTCGAGCGCGGCGTCCATCGAGTCGCACTCGAAGAGGAAGTAGCCGCCGAGCGCCTCCTTGACCTCGGCATACGGCCCATCCGTGACCAACGTCTCGTCTGCGCGCACGCGGACGGTGGTCGCGTCACGGGTCGGACCGAGCTCGTTGCCGCCCGCCATGACACCGGCAGCCCCCGCATCCTGTGACAGGACGCGGTAGCGGTCGTAGATGACCTCTCGCTCATCGGCCGAGAGGGCCGCCCACTGCTCCTCGTCCGAGTAGATCAACGCCATGTACTGCATGCGGCCTCCTTTTCTTCGCTTCCATCATGAGACGAACCGGACACACTGAAATCGACAGCCGTCACCTGCCTGAGCAGGTCAACCCGAAGACCATCGCCTCGACGAGCACCACGAGCGGAATCACGACGGCGACCGCACCTGCCGCCAGATGCCACAGGAGCATGCCGCCTCGCCGACGCGCGTCCGCCCAGAGCGCGGCGAGCACGACGCCGCCGACTACCGGCGCGAGCAGGGTCGAGAGCACGACCACGACCTCCGCGAGGCTCGGCCCCGATTCGCACCGGGTCGTCGCCGGCGCCGCGAGGCGTGCGAGCATCGCTGTAGTTACCGCCACGGCTGCCAGCACTTCCACGCCGAGGCCGACTAAACCGAGCCGACCCGCCCTGTCCGCACTTGCGACGAAGGACGAGCGCATGGCAAGCGTGACGGCAAGCAGCAGGACGAGCGGCGGCCCGAAGAGTGTAAGGATCGTTGTCAGCGGAGCATCCGTTCGAGAAGCGTCAGCGCGCCGGCTTTGTCGAGCGGCTCGTTGAGGCTGCCGCACTTGGGGCTCTGCACGCAAGAAGGGCACCCTGCTGCGCACGGGCAGCGTTGGAGCAGGTGGACAACGTCCTCGACCCAGTCCTCGAAGCGGCCGAACCCTCGTGCGGTGATTCCGACTCCTCCGGCGTGGCCGTCGTACACGAAGATCGTCGGGCGGCCCGTCTGGTAGTGCACGTTGGTCGAGAGCCCGCCGATGTCCCAGCGGTCGCACATCGCCCACAGCGGAAGCAGCGCGATGAGCGTGTGCTCGGCTGCGTGCAGTGTCCCGAGCAGCTTCGGCATCTGCGAGCTGACCGGCGGTGGGGGAGAACCAGATTGCTTCCGTCTCGAAGGTCGTCTCGGGCATGAGCATTCCGACGACGTCGATCGTCGAGCCGTCTCGCACGGCCTTGCGCGCGAACGCGACGACCTGCTCCGAGACGGAGACTCGTCCGAAATGGAGGTCGACACCGAGGCGGCTCTCGACGCGCTCCGCCGCCTCGATGGTCGTCTCCGTCTCCTTCTTCACTTGCGTGTACCAGTCGACGCTCGCAGGCGCGACGACAGCGACGCCGGCCTCGAGGTCGAGCGTCTCCACCAGGTACTGCTCGCCGAGGTGGAGGTAGACGGCGCCCTCGTGGACGGTCGAGTACGCGCGGTCGCGCTCGACGAGGCCGAGAAGCGAGCCTGTGGCGGCGTCGACCACCGTGAGCGCATCGCCGTCTCCGGAGCGGAGGGAGAAGCGGGCCGCAGGGTAGTCGCGGCCCTTCCAGACGAAGCCGGCCGATGTGTGCTCGAGCTCGGTGAGCTCTGCCGCGCGTCGCAGGGCCTCGCTGCCGAGCGTGGCGACGTCCTCCTCGTCGAGCGGGGCCTCGTAGGCGGCTGAGAGGACGTGCGGGTCGAGGATGCGGGGGTTGGCGTGGTCGAGGATGGCCGCCTCGACACGGCGTGAGAGCAGCGCCTCCGGCTCGCGCGCGAAGAACTGGTCGAGTGCGTCGTCGCTCGCGACCAGGATCGCCAGCCCGTGACCGCGTCGGCCCGCTCGTCCCCACTGCTGGCGGAGCGACGCGATCGTGCCAGGAAACCCGACCGAGATCGCGCAGTCGAGGAGACCGATGTCGATCCCGAGCTCGAGCGCGTCGGTTGCCGTGACGCCGAGTAGCTCGCCCTCGACGAGCCTACGCTCGATCTCGCGGCGCTGCTCGGGTGTGTAGCCGGCTCGGTACGGCGCAAGGCGTGCTGCTGTGGCGGTGTCGACGCGCTCCACGGTGAAGCGGTGAATCAGCTCGGCGGCCTTGCGGCTCTTGGCGAAGCAGATGGTTCGAAGCCCTCGCGACGTGAGCTGAGCGAGGAGCCGCGCGGCATCGCCGAGCGGGCTCGCGCGCAATCCGAGCTCCGTGTCGAGGAGCGGCGGGTTCCAGATGACGACGTCGCGCTCGGCCTTCGGCGACGTGTCGAGGTCGATCACCGTCGCGCGCTCGCCGATCAGCGCCTCCGCTAGCTCGCCCGCGTTCGCGATCGTCGCTGAGGCAAGCAAGAACTGCGGGTCGGCGTCGTAGATCCGTGCGAGCCGCCGGAGCCGGCGCAGGACGTTCGCGACATGTGACCCGAAGACGCCGCGGTAGACGTGGGCCTCGTCAACGATGACGAAGCGAAGGTTCGAGAGCACGTCTCCCCAGCGGTCATGGTGCGGAAGAACGCCGACGTGGAGCATGTCCGGGTTCGTCAGGATGACGTTCGACCACTTTCGGATCTGCCAGCGCCGCTCGCTCGGCGTGTCGCCGTCGTAGATGGCAGGACGAAGTCCCTTCAGCCGGAGCTCGGCGAGCGCGCGAGCCTGATCCTGCGAGAGAGCCTTCGTCGGGTAGAGGTAGAGCGCCCGCGTCTTCGGATCTCGAGCGATTGCGTCGAGAACGGGGAGGTTGAACGCGAGCGACTTCCCCGATGCCGTCCCGGTGGTAACGATGACGTTCTCACCGCGCCGGGCGGCCTCCCAAGCCTCGGCCTGGTGCCGGTAGAGCGAAGTGACACCGGTAGCGATGAGCGCCGACGCCACGCGTGGGTCGAGGTCGTCGGGAAGCGGCTCGATGCGAGCCTCGCGAGAAGGCTCGCTCCCGCTGTACGCGACCTCCTCGCCTTCGAGAAGATCGCTCCAGCTCGCCGCGACGGTGGTCAGTCCGCTCGTCGTTCGCCCGAGCAGACGAGGTTCATCCAGGTGATGCCACCCTCGTCGATCTCGGCGTAGGCGGTCTGCTCGTAGACCGTGCGTCCAAGCGCAGGATCGGTTGCTGCGACGCGCCAGCGAATCCTGACGACATCGGCCATGTTTTCTGAGTCGGCTTCGAGGAGCTCCCAGTCCTCAACGCCGTCGTTCCAGATGCGAAAGCGCTCGGCGATCGCTTCGCGCCCTTCCGCTTCTCGAAGACCGGGCGGCACGAGTCCGCGCATGCGTCCGTCTTCCTTGAACATCGACGCGAGCCCGTCGTAATCCCTGCGGGACAGCGCTTCGAGGAAGCCACTCGCAACGTCGCGTGCCTGGACCGCTGTCATGGCGCCGAAGGTAGCACGGTGACGGATGTCACACGAACGGGCTGAAGTCGCGCTCGAACCGTACGCGCGGCTGCGCCCCGTACACCGTGGCACGGGCCTCGCCGTCGGCGAAGAGGACGACCGTTGGCAACGAGAGCACTCCGTACCGCCCGGACACGGCAAGGTTTGCGTCGACGTTGACGCGCACCAGCCGAACGCGGTCTTCCCACTGATCGGCGAGCGCCCGCAGGTGCGGCTCGATCGCTTCGCACGGCTTGCACCACGGCGCCCAGAAGTCGACGATCACGGGGATCGGTGAGGCGAGCACCTCCTCCGCGAAGGTCGCGTCGGTCACCTCGTGCACTAGAGCCTCCCGATCAGCGCTCGTAGCCGGAGGAGCGGCACCTTCCAGATCGCCTCGGCGACGATCGAGCCGGTCATCTTCGACGCACCCGCCCGCCGTTCGACGAACGTGATCGGGACCTCCTTCACGCGAAGCCCTGCCCGATGAATCCGGTACGTCGTCTCGATCTGGAACGCGTACCCGTGTGCTGACAAGGCGTCGAGGTCGATCGCCTCGAGCGCGGCCCGGCGGAAGCACTTGAATCCCCCGGTCAGGTCGCGTATTCGCATGCCGAGGAGGATCTGGGCGTACAGGCAGCCGCCGCGGGATACGAACCGCCGCACGAGCCCCCAGTTCTCGGTTCCACCTCCAGGTGCGTACCGGGAACCGAGCACGAGGTCGGCATCCGCAGCCGCCTCGATCAAGCGGGACACTTCAGCAGGGTTGTGCGAGAAGTCGCAGTCCATCTCCAGCACGAGCTCCGCCCCATCCGCGAGCGCCCACCGGAAGCCGGCGATGTACGCGGGGCCGATGCCCTCCTTGCGCTCGCGGTGCAAGACGGAGACCCAGAAAAGCTCGGTAGCGAGCCGGTCTGCGATCTCGCCGGTGCCGTCCGGCGAGGCGTCGTCGATGACGAGGACACGGTCTCGCGCGGTGTCGAGGACGGCCCCGAGCTCGCGGATCATCGCCTCGAGGTTCTCGCGCTCGTTGTAGGTGGGGAGGCAGAGGACGGCGCGAGGCATCGCCGTATCATCGCGGGATGGCCAAGGCGCTGCCCCGGAACGCCGAGCTCGCCGACCAGCTCGACCTGCTCGCCGACCTCTCGGAGATCCTGGATGAAGAGTCGTTCAAGGTGATCGCGTACCGGCGCGCCGCGACAAGGATCCGAGAGTCGCCGCTCCCGGTGGCCGAGCTCGCGCTCGAGGGGAAGGCGAAGGACCTCCCCGGGATCGGCCGGACGATCGAGAACAAGGTGGTTGAGGTCGCCAACGTCGGCGAGATGGAGGCGCTGACTCGGCGAAGGCAGCGTGTGCCCGCCGGAGTCGTCGATTTTCTCCGGCTCCCCGGAGTCGGGCCGAAGACCGCTGCCCGGTTCTGGACGCAGCTCGGCATAACTTCGCTCCCGAGCCTGAAGGCAGCCGCCGACGACGGCAGGCTTCGGGAGCTTCCGGGGATGGGCGCCCGCAGCGAGGAGAAGATCCTGAAGGCGCTCGAAGCCGGCGTCGGCGAGCAGGACGAACCGCGCCGCCTTCTCGGCACCGCACTGCCCGCCGTTCGGCGAGTGGCCGCGGAGCTCGAGGCGCATCCCGCTTCGATCGCCGTCTGCGAGGCAGGGAGCGTCCGGCGTCGCAAAGAGACCGTGCGCGACCTCGACCTGATCGCTACCTCGAGTGACGCGCCTGCGCTGATCGCCGCCTTCTGTGACGGTACGTGGGTCGCCGAGGTCATTGCCCGCGGCGACACGAAGGCGACAGTCGTCGGGCACGACGGCTTGCGCTTCGACCTGCGAGTCGTACCGCCCGAGTGTTACGGCAACGTCCTCCAGCACTTCACGGGATCGAAGGACCACAACATCGCGCTGCGCGAAGAGGCGCAGCGTCGCGGTCTCTCGATCTCGGAGTACGGAGTGACGACGGTTGAGACCGGCGAGGTCGTCACCCATGCAAGCGAGGACGAGCTCTACGCGTACCTCGGCTACGGACCGATCGCTGCGGAGCTCCGCGAGGGAACCGACGAGATCGCGGCAGCGCGAGATCGCGCTCTACCGGAGCTCGTCGAGTTGGCAGATCTTCGGGGAGAGATGCACTGCCACTCGACCTGGTCCGCGGACGGGAGGAACACGATCGAGGAGATGGCGCGAGCCGCGAAGGGCCGGGGCTACCGATTCCTCTGCCTAACCGACCACTCGCACTACTTGCGCGACGGCCGCCTGGAGGCGCAGTGGGAGGAGATCGCGGCAGTCAACGCCCTCGTCAAGCCGTTTCACGTGCTGCGCGGGATCGAGGTGAACATCCGCGCGGACGGGTCGCTCGACGTCTCCGACGACCTGCTCGCGCAACTCGACTGGGTCGTTGCCTCGCTCCACACCTCGTTCGACCGCAGCCCCACCGAGCGGATCCTGGGCGCAATCGACAACCCGCACGTCGACTGCATCGGCCATCTCACCGGACGCCGACTTCTGAAGCGGGAAGCTGCGACCGTCGATGTCGAGCGGGTCGTGGAGCGTGCCGCCGAGACCGGAACCGCACTCGAGATCAACTCGCAGTCGGACCGGCTCGACATGCGGGACACGCACGCGAGACTTGCCGGCGAGGCCGGCGTTCGTATTCCGATCACGACCGACGCCCACTCGCTTGGCGCGTTCGACTACGCGGAGCTCGGTGTCGCCCAGGCCCGCCGCGCCTGGCTGACGAAGGAGCAGGTGTTGAACACGCGTCCGTGGCGCGAGATCGAGAAACTCCGCGCATGAGCTCCTTCCGCGCCGACGGCGCACTGGCGCTGGACTGGGTTGCGTCGTATCTCGAGCGCATCCGAGAGTTTCCGGTGCTGTCGCAGGTCGAGCCCGGCCAGATCCGGGCTGCGCTCCCGACTTCGCCGCCCGAGAGTCCGGAGTCGTTCGAAGCCGTACTTCGTGACCTCGACGACGTTCTTCTCCCGGGACTCACGCACTGGCAGAGCCCGCGCTTCTTCGCGTACTTCGCGACGACGGGCTCGGAGCCGGGCGTTCTCGCCGAGCTTCTCATCGCGGGCCTGAACCAGGTCGGGATTCTCTGGCGCACTTCGCCGGCTTTGCAGGAGCTCGAGGAGGTGACACTCGACTGGTTGCGGCAGCTCGTCGGACTTCCCGAGGGGTTCCACGGCCACATCGAGGACACGGCGTCGACCGGTGTTCTCGCCTCGCTCGCGGTCGCGCGCATGCTTCGTCCCGACCGGCGGGTCGTCGTCTGCTCCGAGCACGCGCACTCGGTGGCGGACAAGGCGGCGAGGCTGCTCGAGCTCGAGTTGAGGAAGGTTCCGGTCGACGACGCGTTCCGGCTCCGACCCGAGCTTCTCGAGCTCGATGACGCGTGCGCGGTTATCGCGACGATCGGGACGACCGGAGCGGCGGCGGTCGACCCGGTGCCCGCGATCGCCGATGCCTGCTCCCAAGGCGGCGTCTGGTTGCACGTCGACGCCGCCTACGCGGGATCAGCAGCCGTTTGCACGGAGCTCCGCCACCACTTCGTGGGTTGGGAGAGAGCCGACTCCATCGGCGTCAACCCGCACAAGTGGCTCGGCGTCCCGATGGACTGCTCTGCGCTGTGGACACGCCGTCCGGAGGATTTCCGGCGAGCGTTCAGCCTGAGTTTCTCCAGTCCGCCGACGATGTCGTGAACCTGAGTGAGCTCTCGATCCCGCTCGGTCGCCGGTTTCGTGCGCTCAAGCTCTGGGCGGTTTTGCGCTGCTACGGACGGCAAGGGCTACAGGAGAAGATCCGTGAGCACGTCCGCCTCGCAGCGCTCTTCGAGGAATGGGTGAGCGACGAGCCCGGCTGGGAGATCGTCGCTCCACGCCTCTTCTCGCTCGTCTTCTTCCGCAAGGAGGGATCGGACGAGGAGAACGAACGGCTTCTCGAGCGCGTCAACGACTCCGGCGAGGTCTTCCTCTCTCATGCTCGGCTCGCCGATCGGTACTCGCTGCGGTTGGCGGTGGGCAACTTCCGGACGACCGAGGACGACGTGCGCCTCGCCTGGGATGTGCTCAGGCGCGAGGCTGCGCGATTCTGAGGAAAACCTGCGAGGCGGTGAACGAGCGCCCCCCGTCTGTTGTGCGAGTGATGCCGCCAGAGGCGAGGAGGCCCTCGGGTGCGATCAAGGCCGCTTCGGCCTGCTTCAGCGTTTTAGGTGCTAAGCGCGCCGGTCCCAGATCGACGTCGGAGACGGTGACGCGGTACGACCTGTTCAGCCGCCAGGCACGGAACGAGAAGCACGGCGCCCGGATGCAGCGTATGCCGATGTCGCGAAGGCGGAAGAAGCCGCCTGTCGGCTGATCCTGAGTAACCGGCCTCCAGATCTCGGCGACGGCGACGGCTCCGAGCTCTCCGAATCCCTCGAACGTCCACGGGCCGATGGCGGCTCGTACAAGGGCGTTTGCTGGCAGCCCCGTAACGAGCGGCTTTCGAGTCAGCGTGCTGACGGCGATCGCGACGTAGCAGCGAGGACGAAGCAGGCCGTCGTGGCAGCGGGTGCGTGCGTGGTTCGCACGCGACACCCAGTAGCCTCCGCAGAGCGGTGACGGGCACAGCCTCGGGTCGGGCTGGACGACGTATATGGAGCGGGCCAGGACAGGGGGCGGAAGCGCAGTCCCCGGGCTTGCCCCGGCAAGTAGGCCGACAAAGGCGACCGTAACACTCGCTGCCGTCAGGCGGGGCGCGATCCTCATTGCTTCCTAGGATACGGACGGTGCGCCTTATAGCCATCGGGCTCGCGGCGGGGGTCTTCTCCGCATTCTTCGGGGTCGGCGGCGGCATTCTGGCCGTCCCGCTGCTCATCCTGTTCGCGCACATCCCCGAGCGCATCGCGACGGCCACTTCGCTGCTCGCGATCGCGATCACCGCGACGGCGGGGGTCGTCGTGTTCTCGCTTCGAGGTCACGTCGAGGTCGAGTACGCGGCGCTCGTCGGCCTGCCCGCCGCTGTGGGCGCACTTGCCGGCACGGCGCTCCAGCAGCGCGTCCGGACGAGCACGCTGACCTACGGATTCGCCGTGCTCCTGACGAGCGTCGGCGTGTGGCTCCTCGTCTCGTGAGCACCACCACGATCGTGATCGGCATCTCCCTCGGGCTCGCCGCCGGTGTCATGGCAGGCCTCTTCGGCGTCGGAGGCGGCATCCTGTTCGTGCCGGCGCTCGTCGCTCTCGGGCTCGGGCAGCTCGATGCTCAGGGGACGTCTCTGCTCGCAATCCTCCCAACGGTTGCTGCGGGTACCTGGAACCAGCGCCGATACGGCAACCTTCGAGTGCGGACGGCGGTCGTGGTCGGGCTCGCGTCGATCGTCGGCGTCGAGGTCGGCGCCAGGATCGTCGTCGAGCTTCCCGAGAGCGCAGTGCGTCGGCTGTTTGCCGTTCTGCTGTTCGCCGTCGCTGCGCAGCTCGTGTGGCGGACGCGTCGCGCTACCCCGCGCTACCCTGACTCGCCGTGATCCGCGTAGCTGTCACCATCGCCGGGATCCTGGTCGTCTCCGCAACGCTGGCGGCGGCTGCCCCCCCGCCCAAAGGTGCAGCCACCGCAGCGACGGCGGTCCTGCTTCGTATGACCGTCCCCGGGCAGGACACTGTGTCGCTCGGCGAGTTGCAGTGGCCGACGAGCACCACATCGGACGTTCAGTCATTCCAGTACCCGGATGACGGCTCGATCATCAGCTTCGGTCGGTCTCGCGCGGCGGTCTTCGCGCAGCCTGGGGACGCGGCAGCCGCTCAGTCCTTCGCCGAAGTGATCGTGCTCTCGCTGTTCGGCGGCGAGGTGGTCGCCGCGCAAGTGACGGCGTCGGCGTCCGCGGGCGCGAGCGAGCGCTCCGTTGGAGCGGACGTGTCAGCATCGGAAGTGCAGGGACTGCGCGCTCTCGGGCGAGACATCTCAACCGCTCCCGGCTCAACCGCCTCGCTCGAGGACTGGGGGTCGCTCTCCGTCTTGTCCGTCAGCAGCGGTACGCGCAAGTCAGGGCCCCCCGGCGCCCAGGGGTCGGTAGCCGGCCTATTGGTACGGCTGACGGCCGCTCACGGAGGACTTCCAGCTGGCGCCGAGATCCTCGTCGGAAGTGTGCAGGCCACCGCCGTGGCCGAGCCGTCTTCGACACCCCGGCCGGATCCGGGGACGAGCCCTCGCCTGCCTCTGGTCCGGCCATCGCTCCCGAGCGCTCCGGAGCCCGATGTGGGCGGCGAGGTTCCCGGCGGGCCAGTGCTCGTCGCGCCGGAGGTCTCCGCGCGGTTCACCGGTGGCGGGTACGTGTTTCCGGTGTACGGAACCGCCTCTTTCGGGGACAGCTTCGGCGGGCCAAGGCCGAACGTTCCCGGCGGCTGGCACCATGGTGAGGACATTTTCGCGCCCGCCGGCACGCCACTGCTGGCCGTCGCGGAGGGCACGCTGCACACGATCGGGTTCAACAAGCTCGGCGGCTACCGGCTCTGGCTGCGTGACACCGCCGGCAACGAGTTCTACTACGCGCACCTCTCCGCGTACTCACCCCTCGCCGTCGAAGGAAGACGGGTCGAGGCAGGCGACGTGATCGGCTTCGTGGGGGATACGGGCGACGCCGGCGGCACGCCACATCTCCACTTCGAGATCCATCCGGCTGCAATGGCGGGCCTGGGCTACGACGGAGTCGTGGCGCCCTATCCGATCCTGCTCGCCTGGCGGCGAGCGGACGACGTCTCCTTTGCAGCCGGACGGATCTACATACCCTTGGGACCGGGCAGCGTAACGCTCCCGCCCCCAGGGGCGGTTCTCCTCGAAGCCGATGACATCGGTCCGACGAGTGGGCTCGTGCCAGGCGCGCTCGAGCGGGCTCTCAGCCGGTAACGCTTGATGCTAGAAACAGCGCCGCCGCCGCGAAGCGGCGGCCTTCAGGGATCTTCGCGCGACCAGAATCCGCGCTAGCGGATTCTGGTCTTGCGGAGCTATTCAGGCTCGGCGCCGTTGCCAACGTTGGCGGCTTCGGCTTCGAGCTCGTCCAGCCCCTCGCCGTCACCGCCCGCGACGCGTTCCATGATCCACTCACGCGTCGACTCGCCCGTCCACGGGTTGTACAGGACGCCGAGTGTCACGCCGGTGAGCAGGAACACGCGGTTGCGCGCCTTGTGGCTCTTGCGCTTGGCCTTGCCCTGAATGCGGTCCGAGGCGTCCGAGAGCTCTGCGACGAGGCCCTGGAGCTGCTTCTGGAAGTCCTTCTCCGTGGCCTTCTCCGCCTTACCCTTGACCCCGCGTCCCTTCGCCATCTGCCCATAGAGGCCGCGTGCGGCGACAAAGGCTGCGAGAAGATCGTCCCGGAGATCCGGGTCCGTCATCGCGCGCTGGACGTAGGGCCGCAGCGCCTCAGTGGTCAGCGCCGGCTTCTGCTTGGTCTTTCCCATTCGGGTACCACCTTTCTTCGACTCGACCTGAAGTATGTCGGCTACGATCGCCCAGGTGCGGGGGGTCCTGTTTTTCGCTCTCCATCCGAAGCGCTTGCTCGGTCTGATCGCAGCGTTGTTTGCCGGCGCGTTTTACGTCTGGTTCGCGGCGGTTCGTTCCGTTCCCGGCGTTCAGCGCCGCAAGTCGGTCGCCCGCGAAGCCTGGCGAAGGCGTGACCGAACGAGGTCGGGCTCGTCGTAGACGTGCGGCGGCTGAGCGAGTCGCCAGCATCTACCACTAGCATCCACGCGTGGTTCCGAAGGGTCTCATCTGTGCCGGCGGCGAGGCGACGCGCCTCGGCGAGCTGACGCGTGTGGCGAACAAGCACCTGCTTCCGGTCGGGAGCTGGCCGATGATCTACTACCCGCTTCAGCTCTTGCAGCTCGCTGGGATACGTGACGTCCTCCTCGTGACGGGGAAGGGTCATGCAGGCCAGATGATCGACCTCCTAGGCGACGGCCGGCTCGCGCCACGTGGCGGCGGTGACCCGATCCTCGAGCTCGATCTCACGTACAAGGTGCAGACCGAACCGGGCGGAATTGCCCAGGTGGTCGGCATGGCGAGAGACTTCGCAGCCGGTGCACCGCTCGTGGTTGTGCTCGGTGACAACATCTTCGAGTTCGCGCAGTCCGAAGCGCTGCACGACTGGGCCGAGAGGCCGAACCGTGCCCGGATCTTCGTCAAGGAAGTCGACGATCCCGAGAACTTCGGCGTCGTCGTCTACGACGAGCAAGGCGCCGTCGCGGACCTCGTCGAGAAGGCCGGTGTGGTCGACACACGGTTCGACGAGCCCCCTTCAGCACATGCCGTCGTCGGCCTCTATTGCTACCCGCCGGACGTCTTCGACGTCATCGAGAAGCTGGCACCTTCGATCCGAGGCGAGCTCGAGATCACCGACGTGAATCGTCACTACGCGCTGGCCGGCAGACTGGACGCCTCCGAGGTCGCGGGCTGGTGGGAGGACGCCGGAAAGCACTGGAAGCACCTCGCGGACATCGGGCGCCGGATCGACGAGACCGGCGCGAACAAACGAGATTCGGCGTGATCGACGGACTGACGCGGATCCCACTGCATGTGCACGAGGACGACCGCGGCTGGTTTCTGGAGCTCCGGCGCGACAGCGGACTTCCGACGCGAATGGCACAGACCAACGTTTCGTTCTCCCGCGCCGGAGTCGTCCGCGGACTCCACTACCACGAACGCGGCCAGGACGACCTCTTCGCGTGCCTGCGCGGCACGGCACGCGTCGTCGTGCTCGATCGCGCGACGGGAGAGACGTTCACCGAGGACATCGGCGAGGAGAACCCCGTAGCCGTCTACATTCCCGGCCATCACGCCCACGGGTTCGAGGCACTGACGGACATCATCTTCTGCTACCACGTCACGGTCGAGTACGACCCCGAAGACCCCGACGAGCACACGGTTCCCTGGAACGACCCGCGCGTCGCGCACCTATGGAGCTCGAGCAGCCCGATCCTGTCCGCGCGGGACGCCGCCGTCGAATCCTGATCACGGGAGCGGGCGGCCAGCTCGGCCGTGCGCTTCAGCAGGAGTTCGCGGACGCCGACGTCGTCGCTCTGACCCACGCCGAGTGGGACGTTGCCAACCCGCCAAGTAACAGTCTGTTACAAGGTGGTGTCGATCTCGTCCTGCACGCGGCGGCCTGGACGGACGTCGACGGAGCAGAGGCGGACCCACAAGCCGCTGCAGCCGTGAACATCGCCGGCACGGCGAACGTGGCTTCGCTCGGCGCTCCCCTCGTCGCGTTCTCCACCGACTACGTGTTCGACGGCCTGAAGCGGGAGCCATATGTCGAGTCCGACGGTGTCAACCCGCTTTCGGCCTACGGGCGGACGAAGCTCCACGGTGAGGCCGCTGCAGGCTCGGACGCGTGGATCGTCCGAACCTCCTGGCTCTTCGGTCCGACTGGCCACAATTTCGTTAGGACCATGCTCCGGCTGGGGGCCGAACTCGACGAGGTCGCGGTTGTCGACGACCAACGGGGCTGTCCCACCTACGTCGGCCACCTGGCGCAGGCGGTGCGCGAGCTCGTCGACACCGATCGGCCACGCGGCGTCTGGCACGTCGCAGCGCAGGGGGACTGCACATGGGCCGACTTCGCCGAAGCGGTCTTCGCCGAGGCCGGCCTCGACTGCAGGGTGCGACGGGTCTCGACCGAGGAGCTCGGCCGCCCCGCGCCCCGGCCTGCATATGCGGTCTTACGGAGCGAGCGAGCGGGAGCGCCGACGCTCCCGCACTGGCGTGAGGGATTACACGCGTGCATGGCTGCTCTCGGCACGACGGAGGCCAAGTAACAGACTGTTACTTGGCGGGGG
>JAERMP010000024.1 GCA_016844515.1 Thermoleophilia bacterium
CCCTGCCCGAGCGCGAGGGTTGGCGCAACGAGCGCGGCGAGAGCCGCGCTCGTGACTGCGATACGGGTGACGAGCTTCACGCGGTGGCGCCTCGTCGCTCGTCGAGTGAGGAGACTCGCTCGCCGAACATGCTCTGTGGGAGCTCGATGCCGCGTTTGCGGAACTTGTCGAGGAAGACGGGGCGGAGGCCGGTCGGCTTGAGCGCACCGGTGATCGTCCTGTCTGGCGCGACCGACTCGATCTCGAACTCGAAGATGTCCTGCAGCTGGATCACGTCGGACTCCATCCGGAGGACCTCGGTGATCTGCACCACTCGGCGTGAGCCGTCTTCCATGCGATCGATGTGCACGAGGAGGTCGAGCGCGGCCGAGATGTGCTGGCGAATGGCTCGCAACGGCAGGTCGTATCCCGCCATCATCACCATGGTCTCGATGCGGTGAAGACCGTCGCGGGGCGAGTTCGAGTGCACCGTCGACAGGGAGCCGTCATGGCCGGTGTTCATCGCCTGGAGCATGTCGAGCGCCTCGGCGCCACGACACTCGCCGACGATGATCCGGTCGGGCCGCATACGGAGCGAGTTTCGAACGAGGTCGCGGATCGGGATATGGCCTTCGCCCTCGATGTTCGGGGGACGTGCCTCGAGCCGGAGCACGTGGCGCTGATGCAACTGGAGCTCGGCCGCGTCCTCGATCGTCACGATCCGCTCGTTGTTCGGGATCGACGCCGACAGAGCATTCAGGAGCGTCGTCTTCCCGGAGCCCGTACCGCCCGAGATAAGCATGTTGAGCTGCGCCTCGATGCAGCGCGAGAGGAAGTCGACCGACTCCTCCGAGAGCGAGCCGATGTTGATCATGTCCTCCATCGACAGGCGCCTGCGGCTGAACTTCCGGATCGTCATCAACGGCCCGGAGAGCGACAGTGGCGGGATGATCGCGTTGACGCGGCTGCCGTCGGGCAGGCGCGCGTCGACCATCGGCGAGGACTCGTCGATGCGCCGGCCGATCTGCGAGACGATCTTGTTGATGATGCGGCGCAGGTGGGACTCGTCCGTGAAGCGGACGGTCGTCTCGTACAGCTTGCCGCCGCGCTCGATCCAGACGTCGTCGGGGCCGTTGCACATGACCTCGGTGATGGAGTCGTCGGCAAGCAGGCGCTCGAGCGGCCCGTAGCCGAGGATGTCGTCGAGGATCTCAGCCGTCAGCCGCTCGCGGTCTTCGCGGGCGATCCCGGCCTCGTCGTTGAGGAGGCGCCGGATGTCGGCCGTGACGCGGTCGCGGAGCTCGCTCGGATCGACGGAGATGTTGAAGAGCTGCGGCCCGAGCTCGGAGATGACGCTCATGTGCACGCGGTTCTTGAGCTCGGCGAACGGCTCCTGCTCTCGTGCCGGGGCCCGCTGGCTCGTGATTCGCTCGTGGAGTTCCATGAGTTAGTGCTCCTTCTCGGAAGTCACTTGATGCTCCGGCGCGCGAAAGGCGAGCCAGGCTAGGACGCAGGGAGCGCCCGTATTGGTGAATACGGGCGCGACCGAGGACGACGCATGGCGACGCCTTGCAGCCGCCCGGAGCGCGAGATGATTTTCGGGAAGGAGCACTTATGCCTTTCTTCCGAAGAGCCGGCGCTTGGAGCCGGCGTCGGCGCCTGCCAGCGCAGGGACGGGTACCTCGACGGCCGTGACATCGCCGGCGAGCAGATCGGTCAAACGTCCGAACGCCTCGGCCGGCTCCGACTGGGGCCGCGCGACGACGATCGGAATTCCCTCGTTGACCGTTCGCGGGATCTCACGATCCGACGGGATGAAGACATCCGGTGTGCGTCCGAGGACGGCCTCGACGTCGGACTGGCTGATTCCGACCCTCGAGTGGGCTCGGTTCAGAAGAAGGAAGATCTTGTCGGGGTCGTACTTCATGAGCTCGAGCGTCTCGAGCCCGAGCTTCGTGTTCTTCAGGGAGAGCGAATCGAGCATGCCGACCATGACGATCTCGGTCGAGTTGTCGATCGAGGTGATCACCTCGGCCGTGAAGCCCGGGGGAGTATCGACGATGACCCAGTCGTAGTTCGCCCGCAGGATCGAGTAGATCTCGCGCAGGAGCTCGGCGCCGACCGCGCTCGCCTGGTCCGGTCGTCGCGGGGCGATGAGCGTGTGGACACCGGACGAATGGACGGAGAGGAAGTCCTGCAGCTTGACGAAGTCGAGGGCGCCGGGGGACTGGGCGAGGTCGTACACGGTCTTCTCGGGAGGCAGGCCGAGGCACAGCGCCACATCGCCGAACTGGAGATCGAGGTCGATGAGCGCCACGCGCTCGCCGCGCTGCGCGAGGCAGACGGAGAGATTCGTGGATGTGAGCGTCTTGCCCGTGCCGCCCTTCGGGCCGAGGACGCAGACGAGGCGGGAGTTCTCGTTCGAGACCGGAGTCTCGGCGCCCTGCTTCCGGGCAAGCAGCTTGTGGACCTCGAAGCTGATCTGATCCGGAGTCGCCGGGAGCATGACGATGTCGTCTGCGCCGGCTTCGAACGCGCGCCTGAGGAAGCCGTTGGGCGATCCGTGGCCCAGAACCATGACGTTCAGGTCAGGGTTCTGGCGGGCCACGGCGTCCAGGAGCAGCAGGGCGCGGTCCGAATAGCCGGCGCAGGCGACTGAAGTCCTCGCCGCCTGGCAGCGAGTCCTGCACGTTCTCGACGTCGACGCCAGGTTCGACGGCGAGGAGTGCTTTTACCGGGCGGCTCGGCATCAGTTGTTCCGATCTACCTCAGCACCGTAGCGGCATTGGCCGTCGTCGGCTTCGTCGGCTTGGCGCCCACGACCGGCCGGATGACGAACCAGAGCTGCGTGTTGTCCGCGGCGTACGCAAACGTTGCCGCGTCCTTCGTCTCCAGACGCAGGATCATGTTGCCAGTGCCGGTCGGGCCGGGGATCGTCGGAATTGCGAGCACCTTCACGTTCGGGCGGAACAGCTTCACGACGCCCGTGACGGCGGTGTAGATGTCCACGGAGTCGCCTGCCTGGATCTGCGAAAGGCTGCCGTGGACTTGGTCGATCGAGATCGAGATCGCACGCTGCTCGCCGGTGATCTGCGAGTCCACCGAGGCGGTGTCAGTGGTGGCGAAGTCGGTCGCGGTGAACTGGTGCCCAGGGAAGATCTCCACGGAGGCTGCTCGCCCGGCCAGGTACTGAGGATCGGAGATAGCGCCGACCTCGACCTCCTTGCGCGGGAGTGTCGTCGGCACGTACATGGCGCCGCTCGCAACGAGATTCCCCGGGGTGCCCGCAGGGATGTACTGCTTGGCCACGAGCACAGGCGTCGGGGCGTTCTCCCCGCCGACACGTGCGCGGTAGCGGTCGAGGTAGACGACGAGCAGGATCGCGGCGAGCACGATCGCGCCGATCCCGAGGGCGATTGCCCACCCGCGGGACGACATCCTGCCCGAGACTTTGCTGGTCAACGTATTGGACATGGCTTCCTCTCCTTGCTGCTCCTATTTCGGCACGTTCGAGGGATTACATGAATGATTCGGCGTTGGTACAGAAGATCATTCGACCAGGACGGGAACGCACGGCTGCGTGCTGCCACCCGGGTTGCAGAGGACGCCGCTCCCCGTCGCGCCCGCATTGGGTAGCGCGTAGTTCAGGATGTGGCCCCACACGGCGTAGCCGCTCGCGGACCCGCCCGACAGGTCGAGGTCGGTCGGAGGGGTGCTCCCGGGACACGGGTCATCGATTTGCGTGACGCTGTTGGTGTTGCCGTTGACTCGCCCGTACCCGGTGATGTACACCTCGATGAAGCCGGTGATGGGATACGTGTCCTGACCGCTAGCTGCAAACGCCTCCGTCGGCGCGAGGAAGATCGTCACGATCCTCGGATCGTTCGGATCGAGGCGGGTGTTCTGCCCGGGCAGCTCCTGGTAGCCCAAAGGGGGTGTCCCGGTGTACCCGTTGTTGGTGTCCTTGTCCCAGTAGTTACGTCCCATCACGAACCCGGGCCCGGTTGCCGGGCAGGAGTTCTGGTTTTGGTTCCCGAACAGGCGGCCGTCGAGGCCTCGCTCGAGCTGGTTCATCGAGCCCGTCGGCCGCGTCTTGATGCAGCGGAGGGGCGGCCAGCGGCCGTCGTCCCACGGCGCCCCGGGGTTGGGCGTCGCGAAGATGCTGTTCTGCTGCGGGCACAAAGGAGTCCAGTCGAACGGATTCTTGGCGTAAAAGGGCCCGCAGCCCTGGATGACGCCGATGATGAGGACCTGGCCTTGGTTGATGTTCGGGTCGCAGTCGAGTGAGCCCATCTGGCTCGAGCCGATGCCGTCGTTGAAGAGGGTCGGCTGCTCGTTCGCGTCCTTGGCGATTCCGCCCTTCAGGCCCATCTCCACGTAGAAGCAGCTGTTGCCGCTGGTCGGCTGGCTGGCTGCCTCAGGGTAGGGGGTGTCGCCCAAGGGAGGGCTGCCGCACGGACTCCGGTCGGCGTTGAGGCGGAGCCATTGCACCGAGCTCGACGTGAGGCTGTTGCCGCGGAACGCCCGCTGGACAGGCGACGCCAAGATCTGAACGTCAGTGGGTGCGACGCTCGGCGAGGGCGCGCCCCCGCCGGTGTAGAACCAGCGGCAGTTCGCGTTGAAACTGGCGCCACCGCAGGCAGCCGGGAGTCCGCCGCCCGAGGCGTTTCTCAATCGGACTTCGATTGCAACGGCGTTCTGCCGCGAGTTCGCCGGCAGGGGCAGATGCGGCGACGGATTGACGCCCGTGGTCGAGAAGCCGACATTGCCACCGCTGGCGCTCGGGTTGTTGTTGGAGACGTCACAGTTGTTCCCGTAGTTGCAGGATGAGCTCCCGTCGCCGCGGACGAGCCGGTAGCGGACCTGTACGTCAGATGCTCTCAGCGGCCCGGGCTGCAAGGGGCCGGGCGGAGGGGGGTCCGGATTCGGGTTGTACTGACCGGTGTACGGGCTGAGGTCGAGCTCGAGGAGCAAACGCGCGCTGCACGGCTGGTTCGGGTTCGCGTTGAAGTAGCCGGTGGTGTCGATGGTGGCCCTACAGACCGAACCCACCGCATTCGCATTCTCGAGGAACGCGGTGCGAAGCTCCGGCGGGCCGTTGCCCGCCCCGGTGTGGAACCCGCGAATGAACTGGAGCCCCGCCTGAACCGACTCCGACGGCCAGTTCCCCGTCGCGTAGTAGCAGTTGACGATCTGCGTGGACGCCGCCTGGTTGCAGAGCTGGCTCACCGTGGCGAAGCCTTGGTCCTCGAGGCACGGCGCCGAGGTGGTCGTGATCTTCGTCTGGGGATCGTTTGGATCAGGCCATAGGTTCGTGTCGCACGCTCCGCGGAAGCTGATGGCGATCGCGACGCCCGTGGCAGCGGCCGGCGTGAAGTCAGCCCAGCCTCCTGTGACCCCGGTCGGGTCTTCGCTGTTGTACGTCTCCCACCCTTGCAAGCCTCCAGGGAGTCCGAGGATGCCGCTGTTCTTCACGAAGTACTTGACGGCAAAGATGCTTCCGTTAGCCTCGTTGTAGAAGACCGCCGCGGCGCTGACCGGCTCGGGAGCCCGCACGGCAATGGGGAGCACGCCGCTGATCCCTTCGGCCTCCTGGATCTCGATGCGCGCCTTGCGCTTGATGTCGGGGAAGAGCGGGATCAGGCTGAAGAGCGGGAAGGAGTTGTCCTCCGTGACCTTGACGTCGAGGATCTTGGAGTCGCAGAGAGCGCCCGGAGTGGTTAGCGGATTGGATGGTGGGGAGTCCCATTGAGTCGGAATCGGGTTGCTGTCGTCGTCGTGCCACAAGCTTCCGTTCAGGACGGTGTGGATGCTCGTGTCGGGAACGCCGCCGACCTGGGGGTTGTTCGTCTGGGCGTACAGGCGCGCCTGTGCCTCGATTCTCGCGTCGATCTGGGACCCGCACGGGAACTCCCAGGAGCTGCCGCCGGCGAATGCGCCCGCGTCGGCCTTCGTCTGCAGGTGCTTGGCATGCGTGTACCAGTTGCCGATCCCGATGACGAACCCCCCGAGTGCGAGGAAGACCGGGAGCAAGAGCGCAAACATGACGACCACCTGGCCGCGCTCACTACCTGATCTCGGCGAACGAAGGTTCACGGACATGCGCCGACTCCCGACAAGTGACCGTTCGCTGGCGCGGGCACCGTCGGATCCGTGGTTTGCTCGAGGCGCATGGTCGCGTCCGCTCTGAGCGTGATCGTTCCTAGGCCGACGATCGGGACGAACGTGAACGGCGTTTGGAGGCTCACTCGAACCGGAGTGCCGACGCGGCCGATCGTCGTGAGGGCGTCACCATCGTCTGGGTAGCAGATGCTCACGACCACCGAGTTCCTGAGACCCTGCGAGAGCGCCTGCTGAGTGAGGTATGCGTCGAGCGCGTTGGCGCCGGTGCAGCTGCCGGCGGCTGCCGTGCGCGCGCAGCCGGGCCACGCGTTGACGACCGCCCAGCGCGCTCCCTGATTCGCGATGCGCTGCTGGTCGAGCCAGAAGTTGAGCCCGATGCCGAACTGGATGATCCCCGCGACGAGGATGAGGAGCGGGAACAGGATGATGGCGAACTCGACCATCGCCTGGCCGCTCTCGCGGTCCCGGCGACGTCGCGTGCCGATTAGATCGTGTGTCTTCACGAGGCCTCCAAGGCTCCTATCGGAACGAAACGGTTCGGGCATGAGCCTTTGTCTCCCTCCCCTGGTCGACGGCTCTGGGGTCTGACGTCACTCCTCATTGTGCCCCCAAGTGGTCGATTCCGAAAGGGTGCTTTCACATAGTGAACGCCGGCCCGGTCGAGGGGGTAACCGGGCCGGCGTTCACAATCGCTGCCTCGGCGGTCAGAAAGCTCTGACAGCCGTGACAAAGGCGGGTCGGTTACGGACCGCCGGGTGCGCCCGAGACGCTGTTTGACGCGTCCGAGAACAGTCCCTGGATCTCGTCCCGCAGCAGCACGATCGCGGCGATGATGGCGATGGCGAGGAACCCGAGCAGAATCGCGTATTCCGTCGTCGTCTGACCATCCTCGCGGTTGCGCAGATCGGAAGCTGCAACCTGCATCCGAACAGCTGTGCGAAGAAGAATGTCACTCATTACGGAGGTACCTCCTCCCTGGGTGTCGTGGGGTGTGGCTACAACCCCTTCGGCCTATCAGCCCGTTGGCCTTTCGGGCCTTCTCAGGTTCTGTGTGCCCCCGGCTCCCGACAACCGGCCGATTGGTCGGTTCCCACTAGACCATCGGCTGCATCGCATCCTCCGGGGCTAGCGCCATCATCAGGCGGATGAGGTCGGCCGCCGACGCCCCTGAGGCGTGGTCCACGAAGCGTTCGGCGTCGTCGCGTCGCAGGCTGATCACCGCCGCGCTCGTGCTCGTGGCATGCGTCTGGACGGTTGCCCTCGTCGGCTTCAGTGCGGCCGAGGATCTACTGGCATGGGATGTCCGCTTCGCGTACCTGCCCGCCGCCGAGCTCGTTCTCGATGGCGACTCGCCCTATCCGGCGCTCGACGACCCGATCCTGGAAGACCAGAAGGGGTACGTGTACCCGCCGCAGCTTCTTCTTGCGCTGCTCCCGCTGACCCCACTACCCATCGACATCGTCGCGTTGCTCGTGACGGTCGGCATGTTGGCGCTCCTCGGCCTCACACTCCGCCTGCTCGGAATTCGCGATGTCCGCTGCTACGCGGCCGCGCTGCTGTGGATGCCGGCTGCAAGCGGGGTGCTACTCGCAAACGTGTCGATCCCGCTCGCGTTTGCGCTTGCGGTCGCATGGCGTTATCGAGACGAGGTGTGGCCGCCGGCAGTTGCCCTCGGGTTCGCTGTCTCGGCAAAGCTGCTGCTCTGGCCGATGTTCGTGTGGATGCTTGCTACGCGACGCCTCCATGCAACGTTCTGGGCCGTCGTCGTTGGTCTCGTCGTCACGTTCGCCGCCTGGGCTGCTATCGGTTTTGCGGGCCTAACGGGATACCCCGCTCTGTTGCGTAGGCTCTCGGAGATCCAATCCGAGAACAGCTATTCGTTCGTCGGCATGGCGGCGACGCTGGGCCTGGGTGATGTGGTTGGGCAGACCGTGACGCTCCTTGTCGGTGGCGCGCTCCTCGCCTCGTGTGTCGTTCTCGCCCGGCGAGGCGACGACCTGCGCTCGTTCACGTGCGCCGTCGCTGCGACGCTCGCTTTGAGTCCGATCGTGTGGCTCCACTACCTGGTGCTGCTGATCGTGCCGCTGGCGATCGCGCGTCCGCGCTTCTCGCTCATCTGGCTTCTTCCCGTTCTGCTCTGGATCAGCCCGCGACCTGGGTATGCCGAGGGGTTCCAGACGTTCTTGCCCGCGATCGCAGCGGTGATCCTCGTCGGTGTTCTGCTCACGCGGCACCCGCCCCCTCGGCCGGTCGATGAGGCGCGCGCGTGACCACGTCCCAGCTCGTGGCACCGAAACGGCGCGAAGCGCTTGGCGCCTTCGTCGCTGCGCAGAGCTGGTCGCTCGTGGTGGGCGGGGCGATGCTCGGGTGGTCCCTTGCGTTGTTCGGAATCGTCCGATCGGACTACCACAACTTCCGGCTCGCAAAGTTCGACCTCGGGAACATGGTGCAGGCCGTTTGGAGTACGGCCCACGGAAGACCCCTCGAGATCACCATGGTCACCGGTGAGCAGGGGACGCGACTCGCCAGCCATGTCGATCCGATCCTCGTACTGCTGGCGCCTCTATGGATCGTCGCGCCGACACCGCTGACGCTCGCCGCGGCTCAAATAGCGGCCGTCTCGCTCGGCGCGCTCCCGGTCTTCTGGCTGGCACGTCGGCACCTCAACTCGGAGAGGACAGCCGCCCTCGTCGCCTTGGCCTACCTCGCGTCCCCATGGGTGGCGTGGAACGCGCTCGAGGTCTTCCACCCGGTTGCGCTTGCGATCCCGCTGTTTCTCTTCTCTGTTTGGTTTCTCGATGGCGACCGGCTCTGGCTTTTCGCTGCGTGTGCGGTACCTGCCGTCCTCACCGGGGAGCTCATGGGGTTGACGATCGCAGCGCTCGGGATCTGGTATGCGCTTGCTCGCGGCCGACGAGCCGGGTACGCGGTCGCTGCGTTAGGGACTCTATGGACCCTGATTGCGATCTACATCGTCGTCCCGGGCTTCTCCGGTGGTTCCAGTGTCTTCTACGGCTATTACGGCCATGTCGGGGGGTCGCCCTTCGGGGTTATTCGAACAGCGGTCACTGAGCCCAGCACGATTCTTTCGGCGCTGACGACCGGTAACGACGTGCGCTACGTGATCGCGTTGACTCTTCCCCTCGCCGGTATGTTCGTGCTCGCTCCGGGGCTCGCTGCCGTGGCTCTTCCGCAGCTTCTCGCCAACGGGCTTTCCTACTCTCCGATCGCGACGTCGCCTGGTCACCACTACTCGGCCGCGGTGATCCCGTTCCTCGTCGCGGCCACGATATTTGGGCTCGCTCGCCTTGCTCCGAACCGCCAAGTATCCATCGCCACGCTCATTCTCGGCACATCACTGGGTTTCGCGCTCGTCTTCGGCGCATGGCCCGGTGCCCCAGGAGAGATACGGCTCATACACACCGACGTTACGCCGGCGAAGGTGGAGGCGCTCCGGGCTGCGCTCGAACTGGTGCCAGCGGAGGCTCCAGTCACCGCGACCAACAGAGTCGGCGCGCACCTGTCCGCGCGCCGACAGATCTTCACGGTTCCGGTGGTCGCTCGGTCCGACTGGATCGTCTTGGACTCGTCCGACGCTTATATCCCGGGGATCGTTGTGGGCAGGGAGAACCCCGAGCTCCTGCGCACCTTTCTCCGGCGCATCGAGACGAGCACGAAGTGGGAGAAACTGCTCGATCGCAACGGAGTGTTCGTCTTCCGAAGGGTCTCGAACGACGAGGGCACAGCGTGAGCGTGCAACATCGTGCAGCACCTCTCGGAACTGGGCCAACCCTCGCCAGGCGGGTGCGCGGGTTGTGCCTCATCAATCGCTGGTCGCTCGTCGTGTGGTGTGCGATGGTCGGGTGGGGGGTCGCCGTCCTTGCTGTCGTTTGTTCCGAGTACCTGAGCTTCCGGCTTGCGCGCTTCGACCTCGGGAACATGGTGGAAGCGGTCAGGAGCACGGCTCACGGTAGGCCGCTCGAATCGACGACCGCTGTGGGCGAGTAGATGGTTCGACTCGGGGGCCACGTAGACCCGATCCTCGTGTTGCGGTGTCTACATTTTCAGGAATGTGAACCGCTGACTACGATTGGGTTGGGCGTACGACGACGGTGAGCTCCTCGCCGCGGTGGATCAACCGGGCGCCCGGCTCGGCGAGGAAGTCGGCTGTGTGTAGCGATGGCGTCTGACCCCAAGCCGGTTTCGACGCTTCGATCCGCGAGCCTGGCCGGACTCGTTCGCGAGCGCGCCTGGGCGCTCGCGGTCTGGGCGGCGATGCTGGGCTGGACGATCGTGCTCTGCGCCATCATCCGCGACGGCTATGTGAACTTCCGTTCCGGCCGCTTCGACCTCGGCAACATGGTGCAGGCTGTCTGGAGCACCGCCAACGGGCGTCCGCTCGAGATTACGCACGGAGCGACCGGCGAGCAGATGGTTCGCCTCGGCGGCCACGTCGATCCGTTCCTCGCTCTGCTCGCGCCGGTCTGGATTGTCTGGCCGTCCCCGCTCGCGCTCGCCTTCGCGCAGATCGCGGTGGTCTCGGTGGGGGCTCTGCCGGTGCTCTGGCTAGGGCGTCGGCATCTCGGCTCGGAGCGAGCTGCAGGCCTGCTTGCGCTCGCCTACCTTGCGTATCCCTGGCTTGCGTGGAGCGCGGTTGCCGCGATCCATCCCGTGACGTTCGCGATCCCGCTCTTCCTCTTCTGCGTCTGGTTCCTCGACACCGATCGGCTGATTCCCTTCGCTCTCAGCGCCGCGCTGGCTGTGATGACCGGCGAGCTGATGGGGCTGCCGATCGTCGCGCTGGGAGTCTGGTATGCGCTTGCCCGGCGCAGGCAGCTGGTTGGGATCGCCATCGTTCTCGGGGGTGCTGCCTGGACGTTCTTGGCCTTGTATGTGATCGTCCCCGCGTCTTCGGGCGAGTCGAGCATCTTCTACGGCTTCTACGACGAGGTCGGCGGGTCGCCGCAGGGTGTAGTCCGGAAGCTCTTCACGGATCCGGGCGCGATCTTCGGCGCGCTGTTCGAGTCACACGACCTCGTCTACCTCGTGTGGCTCGGCGTACCTCTTGCCGGTCTGTTCCTCCTCGCCCCGGGCTTGGCGGCCGTTGCTCTCCCGCAGCTTCTCGCGAACGGCCTCTCGGACTTCCGATCGATGACAGACCCGCGCTACCACAGCGTCGCCGCCGTGATCCCGTTTCTGATCGCCGCCACGGTCCTGGGAATCGCTCGACTCGGAGTGCCTCGGCGCACGTTCGCCGCCGCTGCGGTGCTCGTGAGCTCGGCGGCGCTCACACTCATCGTTGGTCCGTGGGCTCGTGTGGTCGGTGTGGCACCCTTGGGCGCGCGGCCCGCTCTTCCGGCGCCCCGCGTCGCGGCGCTCGGCGACGCCGTGGCGCTCGTGCCCGAGGGCGTGCCCATCAGTGCGTCCAACGCCGCCGGCTCGCATCTGTCCGCCCGGCGCTACGTCTATTCGGTCCCGAACCTCGGCAAGGCCGAGTGGGTCGTCGTTGACCTGAGGGATCCGTGGGTCGTGAGCCCGGACTCGCCGATTCTCACGAATCACCCAGAGGTCGTTCGCGCGTTCGCCGGCCGGCTTGCGCAAGATCCCGCTTGGGTCAAGGTGTTCGAGCGTGAGGGAGTGCTCGTGTTCCGGGCGCGGGCGAACAGTTGACCTACGCGCCCGGCCGAACGACCACCGTGATCTCGTCGCCGCGGTAGATCGCTCGGGCGCCCGGCTCGGCGAGGAAGTCCGCCGTGTGGGAGCGGCGTTTCTCGTCGACGACAACGATTCGGTAGCCGTCGGCGAACGATTTCCAGTCGGCGCCTTCCTCCGCTGCATAGTGGGACAACCGGTCGAAGAACTCCTCGTCGAAGAGCTCGAAGCGGACGTCGTAGGCGACCCGCCCGCGCAGCTCGGGAATCTTCCAGAGCATCCAGTCGCTGAATCGGTCGGCAGCGAACACGCGGTCGCCGGGCTCGACCGCGCTGCGTACCGCTTCGACGGGTTCCCGCGGCCAGTTGCTCTCGTACCACGAGGAGTCGCGGAGGAGAGAGACGCCGGCAACGACGATCAGTGCGACCGCACAGCCGGTGGTCAGCATCACGTTGAAGCGCCTCCGTGGTTCTCCGGGGTTTCGGCTCTCGAGTTTGCGGCCGATCGCGGCGGGGAGGAAGAGCATGCACGCGAACGCGAACCAGACGATTCCGCGGATCGCGGTCACGGCGCCGATGAGCGTGAGACTGAGGACTGCGATGTCGAACAGCATCAGTCGGCGGCGTCCGAGGAACACAAGTGGGATCGCGAGTGCGACGAGCGCATAGAAGAACATCGTGTTCGTCTCCGGGTGGGCCCACTGCCACTCGGTCACTCGATCGGCAAACGGGGCGTCGACGAGCATCAGGTGGTAGTAGCGGGCTGTGGTGACCGGGCCGTACGGAGTGGCCAGGGCCGCAAGCGGTGGCAGGACGACGAGGAGGACGCTGCGGAGGCCTGAGCGCCCCCGGCTCCGGACGAGCTCGTAGACGCCGAGCAGCATCATCAGGAGCGCGCCGAGCGTGACACTCCCGTGGACGTTCGCCCAGACGACGAGCAGCGGAAGCGCGAGCCACACTCGTCTGCTTGGGTGCCTCGCCTCCGATGCGAGGAGCCAGAGCAACCCCGCGTAGAGCGGCAGCGCGAGCATCTGGGCGCGGATCGACCAGGCCCAAGGCGCCGCGAGAAGAACGGGGAGGAACAGGACCCAGATGGCGCGCGGGCCCGCGCCGAGAGAGCGCGCTCCGGCTGCGGCGACTCCGAATGCCGACACGACGACTGCGGCCGTGGCCACCGCCATAAGCGCATGACCACCCAGGCTGTAGATGCCGTAGATCAGGAGCTGCGTGGCCCACTGCTGGTCCGTCCACGTGCTCCCCATCCCGTAGACGGTGAGCTCGTCGCGGCTCGGCAGGCCGTTCTCGACGATCTCACGTCCTGCCATGAGGTTGAGCCAGCTGTCGTTCACGAGGATGAACGGCGGAAAGATCAGGAGGAAGATGACGCCGAACCCCGCCAGGAGGACGACGAGGATGAACTCCTCCTCGGCAATTCGTTTGACAGTTCGCATCGTTGGGCGGCGGGGTTAGCGGTCAGACCCCGGGGTCGGGCGCTGGGGTCTGACCCCTTGGTCGCGCGGTCGAGTGTGCGCTGGGGTCTGACCTCCTGGTTCTGCGACGGATGCGTGTGGGGTCTGACCCCACGGGTCTGACCCTGAGTGCTTCACCTACTCGTCGGCGAAAATGGGGCTTTCCACGAGCCCGTGCTGATAGGCGATGCGGGTCGCCTCAGTGCGGTTCTTCACCCCGAGCTTGCGGTAGATGTTCGTCAGATGGAACTTCACGGTCTGCGGCGCGACCCAGAACTCCTTCGCGATCTCGTCGTTCGAGAGGCCGCGCGCAAGCGCTCCGAGGATAGTGAGCTCCCGCTCGGTGAGCCCGAGTGTCTTCGCCCCGGCTCGCTCGGTGTCGTCTCCCGCGACAGCCGTGTGGATGTTGCCCTCGAGAGCCTGCCGTAGCGTTGCCGGGAGGTCGTCCGGGTTCACCGTCTTGATGACGTAAGCGGCAGCTCCGCGGCGCAGCGCAGCGTCGATCAGCTCCTGATTCGCCGAGGCGGAGAGCATCACGACCTTGATCTCGGGATGACGTCGCTTGATCTCGTCGAGGCAAGCGAGCCCGTCCATGTGTGGCATGCGAACGTCTAGGAGCACGAGATCGGGTTTCGTCTGCCCGACGAGCGGGAGCACCTGAGTCCCGGACTGGGTCTCACCCACGATCTCGAATCCACCGTCGTCTTCGAGCGCTCGACGGATCCCGTCGAGGACGAGCCGATGGTCGTCGGCGATCACGACCCGCATCCGCAGGAGTGTCGCACAGGCCTACGACGCCGCTCGCAGCGGGCATCACAGCAAGCCGGTGCGCCGCGGTCGATCGTGGCACGGGGCGACGCGGCCGCAAGAGCGGCCGCCTTCAGGGATCTTTGAGCGCCCGGACTTCGCGCTAGCGGATTCCGGGCTTGCGAAGGGGGATAGAGCAGGCCCCCTTTCGGGTCAGCCAGGTACTGCCTAGCCAAGGGTCCTGACCCTCGTCCGAGGGATTGCCGGTACCCCCGGAGGGGGATACTCTCAGACGCAGACACAGAGATCAGAGCCCGGATGCGCTTGAAGCTCGAGGGGGAGCACACACGGGGTTCAGGGCGAGTTCAAGCATCGAAGGGAGATAACTGAAATGGGGAAGGTGGGCAACCTCAAGCGGCTCGTCGTCGCTCTGGGCGCGACAGCTACCGTACTGATTGCCGCAGCGGTATCGGGCGCAGCGCCCGCACCGGTCGACGTGAAGGTCTATGACCAGTGCGCTAACGGTGATCCGCCAAGCACATCGACCAGTTGTCCCGGCGGTTGGATCAACGGCATCCTCCAGGCAAGCAACTCGCACTACGCCGAGGACGAGGTCACTCCGCAGCGACTTGTTCTAGAGCTCGAGAAGAACAGTGCGACCACGGGCAGAACGGTCGAGATCTCCTACCTCACTCGCAAGGGTGGGGTGCATGCATACGACTCCCTCGCAACGTGGAACTACACGCAGTCCTCCGCTGATCATTGCCAGGATCTTCCTGGCTCGGTGCCGTGCCCCGGCGGCTCGGCAACGACGTTCCCGATTCCGCTCGATGGCACCGTCGTCGCGGACTCGAACGGCGCGGGAAGCGCGACCTCTTCCCATCAGCTCACGGGCCAGGCCTTCACGATGTACGGCGGCACGATCACCTCGGTGTCGTCATACACCCACGACGATGCGGCAGGTTCGAGCGACTCGTACGCTCACGTGACGATCACGTACTCGGTGCCGTCGACGGCAAGCGGCCCGCAGGTGATGCTTCTCTTCGGCGGCCATCTCGCTCCGAGCCTCGGCCCCCGTGGCTGGGGCGTCGGCGTCGGCTCGGGCTCGATCTCGGGCGGCCCGTACCACATCAGGGTCACCGGAGCTGATGGCGGTTCCGTCGGGAGCCGCGACAACCAGATCATGTCGAGCGCGATCCTCTCGCCGGCCAACATCCTCATCAAGAAGGTGGCCGTGGGTGGCGACGGAACGTTCGACTACACCGCTACCGGCGGCATCTCGAGCAACTTCTCGATCACGACGTCTGGCGGAAACGGTAGCCAGGCGTTTTCGAGCATCGTTCATGGCACGTACACGGTGACGGAGTCCGCTCCACCCCCCGGCTGGGACTTCACGAATCTCGTGTGCGTGGACGAGGACGGCGGTTCGTCGGTCGACCTCGGCCAGCGCAAGGCAACCATTGACCTCGATCCGGGCGAGACGGTCACCTGCACCTTCACGAACACGAAGCGCGGAAAGATCATCGTCGAGAAGCAGACGAACCCCGACGGCGCGACGCAGCTGTTCTCGTTCACGCCGAGCTACGCATCGGCCTTCTCGCTCTCCGACGGCCAGCAGAACACGTCGGTCTTCCTGGCGCCGGGCACGTACTCGGTGAACGAAACCGTGCCGAACGGATGGTCGCTCACGTCGGCGACCTGCGACGACGGCTCGAGCCCGAGCTCGATCGGCCTCGCCGCCGGCGAGACGGTGAAGTGCACCTTCACGAACTCGCAGCACGGCCAGGTCATCGTCAAGAAGGTCATGGTCGGTGGCACCGACACGTTCGATTACTCGGGCACGCCGTCGGGCGCGATCTCCGTCAACAACGGGACGATCTCCGCGAACGTCGGCCCCGGTCAATACGTCTCGACCGAGGCGGCAAAGGCCGGCTGGGACCTGAGCTCGATCTCGTGCAGCGACGGCAACTCGTCGGGCTCGGTCGCGAACCGTCAGGCGACGTTCAACGTCGAGGCGGGCGAGACGGTGACCTGCACGTTCACGAACACGAAGCAGGGTCAAGTGATCGTGAAGAAGGTCATGGTCGGCGGCACCGACACCTTCGACTACACGGGCACGCCTGCTGGGACGATCTCCTCGAACAACGGGACGATCTCTGCGAGCGTCTCGGCTGGGCAGTACACGTCGACCGAGGCGGCGAAGGCCGGCTGGGATCTGACGAACGTAGTCTGCGACGACGCGAACTCGTCCGGAAGCGTTGCGAACCGCCAGGCGACGTTCAACGTCGAGGCCGGCGAGACGGTCACCTGCACGTTCACGAACCGGAAGCAGGGCCAGGTGATCGTGAAGAAGGTCATGGTCGGCGGCACGGATACGTTCAGCTACACCGGCACTCCGTCGGGCTCGATCTCCGTGAACAACGGGACGATCTCGGCGAGCGTTGCTCCGGGCGCCTACTCCTCGGTTGAGGACGCGAAGGCGGGCTGGAGCCTGACGAGCGTCGTCTGCGACGACGGCAACTCGTCCGGCAGCGTCGGCACGCGCACCGCGAGCTTCAACGTCGAGGCCGGCGAGACGGTCACCTGCACCTTCACGAACACGAAGCAGGGCCAGGTCGTCGTGAAGAAGGTCATGGTCGGCGGCACGGACACCTTCGACTACACCGGCACGCCCGCGGGCACGATCTCCGTGAACAACGGGACGATCTCCGCGAACGTCGGCCCCGGTCAATACGTCTCGACCGAGGCTGCCAAGGCCGGCTGGGATCTGACCGCCGTCTCCTGTGACGACGGCAACTCGTCGGGCTCGGTCGCGAACCGGCAGGCGACGTTCAACGTCGAGGCCGGAGAGACCGTGACCTGCACGTTCACCAACACGAAGCGCGGTCAGGTGATCGTGAAGAAGGTCATGGTCGGCGGCACCGATACCTTCAACTACACCGGAACGCCGAGCGGCTCGATCTCCGCGAACAACGGGACGATCTCCGCCAGCGTCTCCGCAGGCCAGCACGTCTCCACCGAGTCGGCGAAGGCGGGTTGGGATCTGACGAGCGTCGTCTGCGACGACGCGAACTCGTCGGGCTCGGTTGCGAACCGCCAGGCGACCTTCAACGTCGAGGCCGGCGAGATCGTCACCTGCACCTTCACGAACACGAAGCAGGGCCAGGTGATCGTGAAGAAGGTCATGGTCGGCGGCACCGACAGCTTCGACTACACCGGGAAGGCCGGCTGGGATCTGACGGGCGTCGTCTGCGACGACGGCAACTCGTCGGGCTCGGTCGCGAACCGGCAGGCGGCTTTCAACGTCGAGGCTGGCGAGATCGTCACCTGCACCTTCACGAACACGAAGCAGGGCCAGGTGATCGTGAAGAAGGTCATGGTCGGCGGCACCGACAGCTTCGACTACACCGGGACTCGGTCGGCTCCGTGGCCAACCGCCAGGCGACGTTCAACGTGGCCGCCGGCGAGGTCGTGACCTGCACGTTCACGAACACGAAGCAGGGTCAGATCGTCGTCGAGAAGCAGACCATCCCGAACGGAGACGAAGCTACCTTCGGCTTCTCCGGTGAGATAGTCGCCACGCTGGGTGACGGCCAGAGCTCCTCCAAGCCGGTCGCACCCGGCACGTACACCGTCGACGAGGCGGCCAAGGCCGGCTGGGACCTGACGTCGATCGTCTGCGACGACTCGAACTCGTCGGGCAGCCTTGCCAGCCGACGGGCGACCTTCAACGTCGCTGCCGGTGAGGTCGTGAAGTGCACCTTCACGAACACGAAGCAGGGCCAGGTCGTCGTCAAGAAGGTCATGGTCGGCGGCACCGATACGTTCAACTACACCGGAACGCCGAACGGCTCGATCGCGGTCAACAACGGGACGATCTCCCAGAACGTCGCCCCGGGTCAGTACTTCTCGACCGAGGCGGCGAAGCCCGGCTGGGATCTGACCGCAGTCTCCTGCGACGACGCAAACTCGGTCGGCTCGGTCGCGAACCGGCAGGCGACGTTCAACCTCGAGCCCGGCGAGTCGGTGACTTGCACCTTCACGAACACGAAGCAGGGCCAGGTGATCGTGAAGAAGGTCATGGTCGGCGGTACCGACAGCTTCGACTACTCGGGAACGCCGAACGGCTCGATCGCGGTCAACAACGGAACCGTCTCGGCGAACGTGGCCCCCGGTCAGTACGTCTCGACCGAGGCTGCGAAGGCCGGCTGGGATCTGACCTCAGTGGCCTGCGACGACGGCAACTCGGTCGGCTCGGTGGCGAACCGCCAGGCGACGTTCGACGTCGCTGCCGGCGAGGTCGTAACCTGCACCTTCACGAACACGAAGCGCGGCTCGATCGTCGTCGAGAAGCAGACCATCCCGAACGGAGACGAGGCTACCTTCGACTTTACGGGTGAGATCGTTGCCACACTCGGTGACGGGCAGAGCTCGTCCAAGTCGGTCGAGCCCGGCACCTACACCGTCGACGAGGCCGCAAAGGCCGGTTGGGATCTCACGTCGATCGTCTGCGATGACTCGAACTCGTCGGGGAGCCTCGCGAACCGGCGGGCGACCTTCAACGTCGCGGCCGGTGAGGTCGTGAAGTGCACCTTCACGAACACGAAGCTGGGCACGATCATCGTCGAGAAGCAGACGAACCCCAACGGCGATACGCAGGTGTTCGGCTTCAACGCGAGCTACGACGGCGACGGCTTCTCGCTCTCCGACGGGCAGTCGAGCAACTCGGGGGCCCTTGCTCCGGGAACGTACTCGGTCTCCGAGAACGTGCCCGCCGGCTGGGATCTCGAGTCCGTGGTCTGCAGCGACGGCTCGGCGCCCGGCTCGATCGGCCTTGCGCCCGGCGAGACGGTGACCTGCGTCTTCACCAACGAGAAGGACGCAGCGATCATCGTCGAGAAGCAGACGAACCCGAATGGCGATCCGCAGTCGTTCAGCTTCAACGCGAGCTACGACGGCGACGGCTTCTCGCTCTCCGACGGGCAGTCGAACAACTCGGGCGATCTCGACCCGGGCACTTACTCGGTCTCCGAGAACGTGCCGCAGGGCTGGGATCTCGATTCGGCTACTTGCGACGACGGCTCGAGCCCGAGCGCGATCGGCCTGAGCGCGGGCGAGACCGTCCACTGCACCTTCGTCAACGAGAAGGACAGCGTGATCATCGTCGAGAAGCAGACGAACCCGAACGGCGATCCGCAGCTGTTCCACTTCGACGCGAGCTACGACGAGGGCGGCTTCTCACTCGCCGACGGGCAGTCGAACAACTCCGGCGACCTCGACCCGGGTACCTACTCGGTGTCCGAGGACGTGCCCGAGGGCTGGGAGCTCGAGTCGAGCACGTGCTCTGGCGAGCACAATCCGGGCTCGATCGCACTGGCTGCGGGCGAGACGGTGACCTGCGTCTTCACCAACACGAAGCGCGGCTCGATCATCGTCGAGAAGCAGACGAGCCCGAACGGGGCGGCCGGAAGCTTCAGCTTCAGCGGCGACGCGGCCGGGTCGATCGGCGACAACGGGCAGATCGTCGTCTCGAACCTCGTGCCCGGCACGTACACGTCGACCGAGGCCGAGGCCCAGGGTTGGAGCCTGTCCTCGATCTCGTGCAACGACGCGAACTCCACCGGGAGTCTCGGCAACCGGACGGCGACGTTCAGGCTCGAAGCCGGCGAGACGGTGAAGTGCACCTTCACCAACGCGAAGCTCGGCCAGGGCTCGATCGACGTCCAGAAGTCGGTGAGCCCAACCTCGGTCAAGGAGCCGGGAGGCCAGGTTACGTACTCGGTCTCGATCAGGAACACGTCCGCTGACGTCGACGTGACCATCACGAACGTCGTCGACGACAAGTTCGGCGACCTCGACGATGACGGCGGCAACGGGTGCTTCGACGTGCCGATCAACATGGCCCCGGGCGAGGTGACGAGCTGCCAGTTCACGAAGCAGATCACGGGCGTGGGCGGCACCTCACACGTCAACGTCGTCACGGCGAGCGGCACGGACGAGGCTGGGAATCCCGTCTCCGACTCGGACGACGCCAAGGTCGACATCACGCCGCGGCTCATCGACCTCGTGATCGTCAAGGAGGCGAGTTCGCCGACCCCGCTCAACGGGATCGTCAACTACTCGCTGACGGTGACGAACAAGGGCCCGGACACGGCGACGAACGTCCAGCTCGCCGATCCGGCTCCCGCGGGCATCACGTACCTGACGGCAAACCCGTCGCAGGGCACGTGCAACACGAGCCCGGCGCTCATCACCTGCAGCCTCGGCTCGATCGCCGCGGGCCAGACGGTGACGATTGCGATCACCGCACGCGCGACGGCGGTCGGGTCTCATACCAACACGGCAACGGTGACGGGCGGCGGCGGACGTGAGACGAACCCGGCGGACAACGTCGACTCGGCCGTGACGGTCGTGCCGGCGCCGCTCAAGCCGCCGACGGTCAAGCCGCCAGTGGTAGAGACCGAGGTCTGCCTCTCGCTGACCGTCTCGCCGAAGATGATCAAGGCGGACGGCAAGCCGGACAAGGTCACGGTCAAGGTGACGGCCGGCAAGAAGCCGGTGAAGGGCATCAAGGTCGTCGTCAGCGGAGCCGGCGTCAAAAAGTCGGCAAAGACCAACGGCAAGGGCGTGGCGGTGCTCAAGATCAATCCGCGCAAGCCGGGCCTGATCACGGTCACCGTCGTCGAGACGAACCAGAAGCTCTGCGGCCCCAAGCGGATCGGGGTTGTGGGGGTATTCCTCCCGCCGCTCACGGGCTAGCGGGGAGGGGGCGCTACGCCAAGGGTTGAGGGGCGGCTGCGGTCGCCCCTCAGCTCATGTGGGGTCTGACCCGGGGTCAGACCCCGTTGTCGAAATGAGACATGGCCGCTAATGAAGGAGGAACGACGTGGTCACTCGAACGAGGAATTGCCCCTCACTCTGGCGGGGGATACCCTGAGAATTGGCATGTCGACAGCGATTCCGACAACCCGGTGGCTCGTGGCTGTAGCGGGCGCGACTTTCGTGCTCGCCTGCGCCTTCGCTCTTGCACCGCGAGCGGATGCCAGTCCCACGAAGCTCTCGGATGTCGACGTCGTGGGGTCTGGAACCATCGCCTGGCGCCAGGTCGCCGTGCTCGCGAAGCCGAGCTCGGGCGCGAAGCGCATCACCGTCCTCGAGGAGTTCCGTCCGGACTTCCGGCCGCAGTACGTCCTCGCGCTCGACGTCGTCGAGGGTAAGAGCGGAAAGCCATCGTGGTATCGGATCATCGTGCCGGGGCGACCGAACGGGCGCACCGGCTGGGTGCGGGCGGCGTCGCTTGAGCTTCATCCGGTGCGCAAGCGACTCGTTGTCTACAGGGGCGCGCGGCGGTTCGAGTTCTGGGATGGGAACAAGCTCGTCCGTGCCGGTAAGGTCGCCGTCGGCAAGCCAGGCGCGGAGACTCCCCTCGGGCTCTTCTACGTCACGGACAAGTTCGATCCGCGCATCGACTCGAACTGGGCGATCCTCGGCAACTACGCCTTCGAGACGAGCGCCTACTCGAAGCTCACGGACTGGCCGGGTGGAGGGATCGTCGGGATGCACGGGACACCGTCGCCGTCGCTTCTGGGGCAGGCGGTCTCACACGGGTGCGTCCGGGTGCACAACGACAACATCGAGTTCCTGCGCAACCGCGTCCCACTCGGAACGCCGGTCAAGATCGTTCGGTAAAGGCGAGGCTCGGGTCGCCCCGGCGACGCCGGCGCCGACTCCTACGAGGACGCGGCGACGAAGGCGTACGGAATGACGCTGTCGCTTGCGAGGCTGCGACGGTATGCGCCCGTTTCGGCCGGTGCCGATGCGAGGTCGCGCAGCTTGTAGCCGCCGTCGAGGAAGCGGTGGCCGGCAACGAACGGCCGCCACGATCCGCCTCCACCGTACGACACCGAGACGCGCTCGAATCGGAACGAGAACGCGTTGCACGCCGCCTCGCCACCGTTCCAGGTCTCTGCGGTGGCAATCGGCGCCCAACGGCCGGACGATTCGCGCAGGCGTACCGGCTCCGTCGCGGCTTGATCGTCGACCCAGACCCGCCACCAGCCGGGCCGTCCAGACATCTCGAGGACGGCGATGCGGTGGCTCCTGCCCACGGGAACGCCCTGCTCGATGAGGATGAACTCGGGGTCGCGCCCTTCGCGCGTGATCTCCGCGTAGATGAACGGATCCATCCCCGGCATCGAGGCAACACCCGCCTGGATCCATGCGTCCTGGCCGTTAGCGCCCTGTCCGGGGCCTCCGACGCCGACCCAGCCGGCGACATGGCCGGATGCGACGCTCGGCTCCCGGACGAGTGTCAGAGTCGCCCGGACTCCGTGGCCGTTGTAGGTCGCCTGGTGCCCGGCGTACGCATAGCCGTTGTCGCCTATCTCATCGCCGCAGGCGCGGCCGGCTGTTGCCGTCGTCGAAGCACCGACAAGCGCCGATATGGCGAGAGCGCCAACGAGGACTGTGAGGAGGGGCCGCACCCGCACGCGGTTGTCGTCGGCGTCCCTCTCGCCGGGGGCCATCCCTCGTTCGCGCGATCAGGTCCCCGAAGCCAGCCGTGAAGTTCTGCCGCCTACAATGCGGCGCGATGGCGACGACCGAGGATCGCGGCGCGGCAGACTCGATCGGGGCCTGGCGCGAGAAGGTCTACGAACGCGCGCCGGAGCGCGCCGGAGAGCTCTTCTCGACCATCTCGGGCGTCGAGAACGAGCCGCTCTACTCGCCGGAAAGCACCGAGGTCGACTATGCGCGGGATCTCGGCTTCCCGGGCGAGTACCCGTTCACGCGCGGCGTGTACCCGTCGATGTACCGGGGACGGCTCTGGACGATGCGTCGACCACGGACAGACGGGCCTGTCGACCGCCTTCGACATGCCGACCCTCATGGGCTACGACTCGGATCACGCACGCTCGCTCGGGGAGGTCGGACGCGAGGGTGTTGCTGTCGACTCGCTCGACGACGTGGAGACGCTGTTCGCGGGAATCCCGCTTGGCGATGTGTCCACCTCGATGACGATCAACTCGCCGGCGGCGATCGTGCTCGCGTACTACGTCTGCGTCGGAGAAGAGCAGGGCGTGCCGCGCGACAAACTTCGGGGCACGGCGCAGACGGACATCCTCAAGGAGTACATCGCCCAGAAGGAGTGGATCTTCCCGCCTGAGCCGTCGATGCGGCTCGTTGTCGACATGATCGAGTTCTGCGCGCGGGAGATGCCGCTTTTCCACCCGATCTCGATCTCCGGGTACCACATCCGGGAGGCGGGATCGACCGCGGCGCAGGAGCTCGCCTTCACGCTTGCGGACGGATTCGCCTACGTCGAGGCTGCCGTCGAGCGGGGGCTCGACGTCGACGACTTCGCCCCGCGGCTCTCGTTCTTCTTCAACGCGCATCTCGACTTCTTCGAGGAGATCGCGAAGTACCGGGCGGCACGGAGGATCTGGGCCCGCGAGCTGCGCGGTCGCTTCGGAGCGCGCAACGAGCGTTCGCTCCTGATGCGCTTCCACACGCAGACCGCCGGCGTCTCGCTGACCGCGCAGCAGCCCGAGGTGAACATCGTGCGGACGGCGCTCGAGGCGATGGCCGCCGTGCTCGGCGGTACGCAGAGCCTGCACACGAACTCCTTTGACGAGGCACTCGCGCTGCCCACCGAGGAAGCTGCACGGCTGGCTCTTCGCACGCAGCAGGTGATCGCGCACGAGTCCGGAGCCGTGAACACGATCGACCCCCTAGGTGGCTCGTACTACGTGGAGCACCTGACGAACACGATCGAGGCGCAGGCGTACGAGTACTTCGATCGCATCGATCGCCTAGGCGGCGTCATCCCCGCGATCAAGGACAACTTCTTCCAGCGCGAGATCG
>JAERMP010000138.1 GCA_016844515.1 Thermoleophilia bacterium
CGAGACGCTCGCGACGGCCCAGTCCCTGCGGAACCTCGCCCGCTGGGCGATTCGAGGTCGAGGCCCGCTCACGTCGAATGTCGGCGAGGCGATCGCCTTCATCCGGACGAGACCGGACCTCCTCGCCCCGGATCTCGAGCTCCTCCTCGCTCCGGTGCTGTTCGAGGAGGAAGGCCTGAAGCAACCCACAGAGCACGGGCTCACGCTGGCCGTCGTTCTCCTCAGGCCGAAGAGCGTGGGCACCGTGACCGTGCGCTCGGCCGATCCCCGCGTCCCACCCGCGATCGACCCGTGTTACCTCACTGATGCTGGAAGCGAGGACATCGCGACGCTGCTGAACGGCCTTCGGCTCGCGCGCCGCATCCTCGCCCAGGAGCCTCTCGCCGGCTTCGTGGACAGCGAGCTGCTGAGACCCTGTACCACCCGGCCGGCACGTGCAGGATGGGCTCTGATCCGCTCGCCGTCGTCGACCCGGAGCTGCGCGTACGCGGGCTCGAGGGCCTGCGCGTCGCGGACGCGTCGATCATCCCCGTGCTGCCGAGCGGTCACACGAACTGGCCGACAGTGATGATCGCGGAGCGCGCCGCCGACCTGATCGCCGGCGAGAGGAGCTAGGGAGCCCGTCGAGGAGAAGGGCGCCGCGGCCGCGAAGCGGGCGCCTTCAGGGATTTCCGCGCGGCCGGAATCCGCGCTAGCGGATTCCGGTCTTGCGCTAGCCGGCGGCCTGCAGGTGCTGGCGCCAGCCTCGCAGCAACCCGTGCACGGCGGCAGCACCCACGATCGGCTCGTCAGGAAGCGGCAGGTCAGCCGGGAAGAGGATGAACGCGCGCGTCTGCGGACCGCCCATCCCACCGTGGAACGAGATCAGCTCCTCGAACGCGCAGCCCTCGTCGAGCTCGGGGTCGTAGAAGCTCCCGACCATAAGGTCCGCGACGTGCGTAAAACCGTCCGTGCGGCGCAGGTGCTGCGCAGCGTTGGCGGAGAAGTGCGCGAGCGGATCTTCTCCCTCGACGCGTCCGTGCACGAGGTAGTGGGCGCCGCGCCCGCCGAGCGCTACAGGCCCGTGTTGTGACGAGCGCACCAGCACCCAGCCGACGTGGGGATGTTCACATAGCGCAGGAATAAGCCGAGGGTGTCGCGCCTCGATCTCCTCGAGCGTCAGGCGGCGGTTCTCCTCCATGAGGTAGATGAGGCCGAGGTTCCCCGAGCCCATGACGACGACGTTGCGGTCGGAGACGTCGTTCTTGGGACGCTTTTTCTTCTTCTCGTCGCCGCCGGTCGCTTCGCTGAACGCGTGACCGACCATCGAGCTCTGCTCGTCACCGCCCGAGAAGTCCGCCACCTCTCCGCTGGCCAGCGAGCGCTCGACGAGGTCGTCCAGGCCGTAGCCGTTGCGCTGCTTGAACGTTGCCCCTTGCGTCTGGCCGTGGTCCGAGAGGACGACGATCTCGTACGGGCGGGGGGCATAGCGGCGCGCGCGGTCGATCCGGCCGAACTGCTGATCGAGCTTGCGCAGCGCCTCGAGTGTGTCCGCGCGCTCGAGGCCGGAGTGGTGCGCCACCTCGTCGTAGCTCGAGAACGTCGCGTACATCGCAGGCCGGCCTTTCATCATGTCCGTGAGGACGCCGTACACGATCAGGTCGCGGACGACGACGCACATCGCTGCGCGCATGAACGGGTAGAGCCCGCCGCGATGCCCGCGCGGGACGACGTCGCGCCGGATCGCTCGAAGGGCTGCGAGCCACTCGAGGACTACCTCCCAGAAGAAGAGGACGAGCACGCGCGTGACGTTGAACCCGTTCGAGAAGAACGCGCGGTAGCCGGGGTTTGCGCCCTTCTCCTCCTCTATGCGACTGACGGTGAGGATGACGTGGTCGGCCTCGCCCGAGAGCAGGTTCCCACGACTCGCGCCACCGTCCACGAGGAGCCCGATGCCCGTCCCGTGGCGACGTTCCAGCTCTGCGCAGTCGCCGGGGGCGGAGCAGGTCATCATCGTCCCTGTCTCCTTCTCGACCCAGCGGAAGGCGGGGATGTCCTCGTTCGACCCGAGCAGGATGCCCGCCTGGCTCGCGCCGGTCTGTGACGAGAGGTCGGTTTCCCACTCGATGAACCGGTGGCTGTCTTCGGCGAGCCAGCGCGCCATGTTCGGTGCGTTGCCGTCTCGCATCGCCCGTTGCAAGACGGGAAGCGCCAGCCCGTCGATCTCGAGATAGATGATGCCCGGCACATCCGTCTGCACGCGCTCACCCGATTTGCGCGCGATCCGCTGGATGACACGCAGCGTGTACGTGTCGTCGTCGTTCGTCCCGAAGACGACGTCGAGCACGACCGTGACCGCGGCTGCGACCAACGCTGTGAGCAGCGCCCACCAGAAGTTGTCCACCTCGATCGCGTTCTCGGTGACCCTCGCCGCGCCGAGCAGCATCCACGCGTCCAGGATCAGCACCAGCAGGAACCCGAGAACGAGCGTGAACGGGAGCCGGAGCGCCGCAACGAGCGGCAGCAGGATGGCGTTCAGAATCGCGATTACGAGCGCGACGGCAAGTGCGCCCCGGAAGGTCTGCACGTCGACCCCAGGGACGACCCACGCGGCGATGAAGAGCGCCGCAGCGGCGACGAGCCACGAAAGCAGCAGGCGAAACGGACGGATCTTCGGGCGCACGTCCGAACCCTTCGCAGCTCGCGCGTACTCGGTCTCAGCTGACATGGGGACGGACTCTAGTGTGCGAAACGGGAGCTGCGTTTCCGCAGCTCCCGTTTACACATGGATTACGAGCCGAGCGCCTTCGCCTTGATCGAGTCGAACTCAGCCTGCGAGATGGCGCCCGAGTCGAGGAGGCCCTTCGCCTTCTCGATCTCTGCAGCCGCGCCGCCGCTTCCCGCGACCGATTTGACGTAGTCGTCCATCTGCGCCTGCTGCGCCTGCGCCTGCTTGACGTTCCGTTCAGCCATCCCGTCGTGGTTGGCGATGAGATAGATGAATACGCCGAAGTACGGCAGGATGATCACGAAGATCATCCAGAGCACCTTCGAGAACCCAGACGTGTCCTTGCGGCGGAAGATGTCCGCGAAGACCGTGATCAGGATCCAGAACCAGATGATGAATGCGAAGAACACGAACATCGTCCACATCACGTCGAGAAACGGGTAATCGGCAGCGAGCACTGAGCCTCCTCGTGTTTGTTGTCAGCGAGTCTTATATCGCGGATGATGCTGCGGCGCAGGCGCAACTGCAGTTCAACGTGCAGCGCCCGCTCGGATTCGCCAGAGTTACGACGACTACGAAAGCGAAGGAGGAAAGCAATGGAAGAGATCGGCCCCGTCGACTACGCGATCATCGTCTTTCCGGGGAACAGGTTCCGGGGGGAGATCGCACCCGCGATCGCCGACCTCGTCGATGACGGAACGATCCGCATCATCGACATCGCGTTCGTCGGCAAGGACGCGGACGGAACCGCCGTTGCGATGGAGCTGACCGAGCTCGACCCCGACGTGCAGGAGGGGCTCGAGAGCCTGGGCATCGAAGTCGGCGGCTTGTTCAGTGATGACGACCTCTTGGGCGCGGCAGATGCGCTCGAGCCGAACTCCTCGGCGGCACTCCTGATCTGGGAGAACGTGTGGGCGCGCAAGGTCGCCCAGGCGATGCGCGACGCGGGTGGAGTGCTGGTCGCCTTCGAACGGATTCCGCACGACGTCGTCCAGGAAGTGCGCGAGTTGGCGCTCGAAGCAGCCAAGGCCTAGGAGACGAGAGGAGCTCAAAATGATGCGACGCAGAGGTATGGGAGTCATTGGGACGGCGGTCGTGGTCGGCGGAGCGGCCCACATGGGTGCGAAGAGCGCACAGAAGCAGGCCGCCGGGCAGGAGCAGGCCCAGCAGGCCGCCTACGACCAGGGTGCGGCCGCTGCTCAGCAGCAGGCGGCCGCTGCGCCTGCTCCAGCTGCTCCGGCTGAGGATGACGCGATGGCCGAGATCACGAAGCTTGCGCAGATGCACACCGCTGGAATCCTCACGGACGAGGAGTTCGCGGCCGCGAAGGCCAAGGCTCTCGGCATCTGACGAACTGTGACCAGAGAGGGCGGTCGCCTCGACCGTCCTCTCGCAGTCGACCATTGCTCGCTAGTTGGCGATTCTGTCGGTGCCCACTAGGGTGATCTGGCAGTGAGTTCCTGGGGCACGCCTGCGCTCATTCTGGTCTTCGCCGCGGCGGGTGTCGCGACCTGGATCGCCGGAGTCTTTCTCTCTAAGGCGACCGACGTCCTCGACGATCGCTTCAACCTCGGCGACGCGGTTGGCGGGATGCTCCTCCTGGGCCTCGCGGGGTCGCTGCCCGAGCTCGCGATCACCACGTCGGCAGCGCTCAGTGGGCATCTCTCACTCGCGGTTGGGAATCTTCTCGGCGGCATCGCGATGCAAACGCTCGTGCTCGTGTTTCTCGACGCAAGATCGGGCCGTAAGCAGCCTCTGACCTCGCTTACGGCCGACACGAGCCCGCTCCTCGAGTCGATGCTCGTCATCGTGCTCGTCACGATCGCGCTCATGGGCGGATTCCTTCCCGAGACCACGGCTGTCGGCCCGCTCAGCCCCGCCTCGATCGCGATCGTCGTGTTCTTCCTCCTCGGGATGCTAGGGCTCAACCGAGCGCGTCAGAGGCGGGCGTGGATGATCGCGGGGGACGCGCCGCTGCCCGCAGGCGAGGGCGGCGCGAACCGCTTCAAGAGCTCCACCACCATGATCGTTCTGGGCTTGTTCGGGCTTGCATCCGTCGTCACGCTCTTCGCCGGCGTCATGCTCGAGCAGACGGGGAACCAACTGGCGGACGACTTCGGCATGAACGGCGTCGTGTTCGGCGCCACGATTCTGGCCGCGGCCACCGCGCTACCCGAGATCTCGAGTGGCATCGCTGCTGTCCGGCTCGGCCAGGTAGGCCTGGCCATGAGCGACATCTACGGCGGCAACGCCATGCAGCTGACGTTCTTCCTCCTCGCCGATCTTCTCGCCGGGAGCCCCGTTCTATCGACGGCGAGCGATCAATCACTCTGGCTCGGCGCGACCGGCGGAGTCGTGACGGCGATTTTCGCGTACGGCCTACTCGTAAGGAACGACAAGAAGGTGATCGGCCTCGGGAGAGACTCGCTCTTAGTCCTCGCCACGTACATCGCTGCCGTTCTGCTGCTGACTGCCGTACCGGGCTAGGATCGGCCGCCACGTGACGTCGTCGGCGCAACCGGGCGGAGCGACAGCGACCGCGCCCACGCGTGCGGGCATCGTGCTCGCCTCGCTCATCCTGGTCGCTGCGGTCGCCAACCTGAACCTGTCAGTCGCGAATGTCGCGCTTCCCGACATCGGGAAGGCGTTCGACTCGTCGCAGGTCACGCTCAATCTGATCGCGGTCGGCTATTCGCTCGGCCTTGCCGCCTCGGTGCTCTATTTCGGCGCCGTCGGCGACCGCTACGGGCGGAAGATGATGCTCGTCCTCGGCACGACGCTCGCGGTCCCCATGTCGCTGTTGGCAGCGTACGCGCCGTCGGACGAGGTGCTGTTCGTCGCGCGTGTGGGCGGCGGTCTTGCAGCGGGCATGGCGTTCCCGACGACGCTCGCCCTGATCACGGCTCTCTGGTCGGGTCCCGCGCGCACGAAGTCGATCGCGCTGTGGTCGGCTCTGGGGGGAGCGATTGCGGCGCTCGGGCCGCTCGTCTCGGGTGCGTTGCTCGAGTACTTCTGGTGGGGCTCGGTGTTCCTCGTCACGCTGCCGCTCGCCGTCGTCGCGCTCGTGATGGCGTTCCTCTTCGTGCCGAGCCACGTGAACGAGACAGTGGATCCGGTCGACAATCTCGGGGGCATCCTCTCGGTGCTCCTCGTGGGGGCGCTCATTCTGTCCATCAACTTCGCGCCCGTTCCGAACGAGGGAGCCCTCGTGCTCGGACTGGCCGTCGTCGCCCTCGCGGCGGGCGTCGCCTTCTACCTCAGGCAGCGCCGGGCGAAGAACCCGCTCTACGACCTCGACGTCGCTGCACGCCGCATCTTCTGGGTTGCCGCCTGCGCGGGGATCATCGTGTTCGGGTCGCTGATGGGCGCGGCATTCGTGAGCCAGCAGTACCTGCAGAACGTGCTCGACTACTCGACGCTCGAGGCCGGGGCGGCGATCCTTCCGGCGGCCTTGCTCATGGTGCTCGTGGCACCGCGCTCCGCGAAGCTCGTGGGCGCGTACGGGGCGCGCTTCACGCTCCTTTGCGGTTACGTCTTCCTCTTCCTTGCGTTCCTCGCGATGCTGCTGCTCTGGGACGAAGGCGCCCCCTACTGGCAGATCGCGCTCGCCTACGGGTTCATCGGCATCGGCATCGGGCTCGCGGGCACCCCCGCGTCGCACTCGCTCACCAGCTCGGTTCCGGTCACACGCGCCGGCATGGCT
>JAERMP010000139.1 GCA_016844515.1 Thermoleophilia bacterium
TCGAGCCGGGATCGATCGCAACCTGAATGGTGCACGCACGATCGTGGGCCGAGATCCCGGTGGACACTCCCTCGCGCGCCTCGATCGAGACCGTGAACGCTGTTCCGAGCGGAGTCTCGTTGTGGTCGGTCATCGGCCGCAGGTCGAGCTCGTCACAGCGTTCGGCGGTTAGGCAGAGGCAGATGAGCCCACGTCCGTAGGTGGCCATGAAGTTAATCGAGTCGGGCGTGACGAACTGCGCGGCGATCGTGAGGTCGCCTTCGTTCTCGCGGTCAGCGTCGTCCACGACAACCACGAACTTCCCGGACCGGATGTCGTCGATCGCCTCCTCGATCGTTGCGAAGGGCGACGCGGTCGTTGGTGCTTCGAGGTCCACGCTCACCTACGGATCGTAGCCAGCCCGGGGTCAGACCCCACGGGTCTGACCCCACGAGAGGGCACGCTCGACGTACTTAGCGAGCACATCGGCCTCGATGTTGACCTCTCGCCCCGGTTCGAGCTCGGAGAGAGTCGTCATCTCGAGCGTGTGTGGCACGAGCGCGACGGCGAAGGCGTCGTTCGCGACCTCGGCAATAGTGAGAGATACACCGTCGACGGTCACGGAGCCCTTCTCGACGCAGTAGCGGAGAATGTCGTCGGGCGCTTCGACGAAGACTCGCAGGCCCTGGCCTTCCGCTTCGACCGCCTGAACGCGGCCGACGACGTCGATGTGTCCCTGCACGTAGTGGCCGCCAAGGGGCTCGCCTGCGCGCAGAGCCGCCTCCACGTTGACACGATTGTCGGCCTCCAGCCTTCCGAGTGTCGTTCTCGCCAGCGTCTCGGAGACTGCGTGGAACGTAAGCCGGTCGCCGTCGACCGCCTCGGCTGTGAGACAGCAGCCGCTGATCGAAACCGAGTCGCCGACACTCGTCCTCGAGGCCGTGTCGGGAGCGCGAACCGCGAGCACCCGGTCGCCCCCTCTGTCCAGCGTCGAGACGACTGTCCCGAGCTCCCGCACGATTCCCGTGAACATGCCGAGAAGGTAGCTCAGGGCTCGTGGAGGTAGCCCTGGAGCAGCACGTCTTCTCCAATAGCGCGCGCCTCGAGCCGGCTCAGCTCGAGAGGTCGAGGAAGTCCGGCGAGCATGGCTGGCCCCTCGCCCGCGAGCGTCGGAGCCACGAACACCAGCACCTTGTCGACGAGATCCCGCTCAAGAAATGCGGCTGCGAGCGTCGGACCGCCTTCGAGCAACAATGACTGGACACCGTCGACACCCAGCGCTTTGAGCTCCTCTTCGAGCGGACCGGAGCGAAGCTCGAGCTCCGAGTCCTCGGGAAGCGGCCCCCGGCCGAACGCGATGCGGCGCGGCTGCCGAACGACCGGGACGTCGCGGGCATCGAGCCGAGGATTGTCCCAGCGCACGGTCCCCATGCCCACCGCGACGGCATCCGACTGCGCACGCAGGACGTGGACGAGGCGGCGTGAACTCTCCCCCGTTACCCAACGTCGATCCGGCACCGTCACCCGGCCGTCGAGCGTAACCGCGACCTTGAGCGTCACGAAGGGTCGCCCGAGCACGACCCAGGTTCGCCATTCCTCGATCTGCTGTCGGCAACGAAACGCGAGCCGGTCATCGGCGAGCTCCGCATCGATCCCGGCTTCGCGCAGGCTGCCCAGTCCGCCGCCGTGCTCCGGGTGGGGGTCGGTCTGGCCGACAATGACGCGCGCGACGCCCGCGTCGATGAGAGCGTCTGCACACGGCGGCGTAACGCCGTGATGCGCGCAGGGCTCGAGCGTGACGTAGACGGTCGCGCCGCGGGCTCGCTCGCCGGCTGCCTCCAGGGCGGCGATCTCGGCGTGCGAGCCGCCTTTGCGCTCGTGCCAGCCTTCGCCGACCACGTCGTCACCTGCAACAACGACCGCCCCGACGATCGGGTTCGGGTGCGTCGTACCCCTCCCGCGCTCCGCGAGCTCGAGCGCTCGCTCCAGGAATTTGATCTCCATGCTGACGATCCTACGACCGGGCGGCGAGGAGCAACCGCGCGCACTCGATCATGTCGTCCTCGACCTTCGTCTCGCTCACGCCCCACGCCAGTGCGTGGGCGATCCCCCAACGGCGCATGCGCTCGCGGTCGAGGTTGAGCTCGGCCGACAGGAGATCGAGCCGGCGGCGAATCCGCGCCCCATCGTCCGGCTGGCCGAGTAGCCAGCGGCGGTCGCGCAGGAGAGACGCAGCGTCGAACTCGCGTTCACCGACGAGGGGTTTTGGGTCGATCGCGAGCCACGGCTCCCGCTGGGCCGTCAACACGTTGCCGCCATGGAAGTCCTGATGCAGCACGACGAGCTCGCCCTGATCCCGCCCTAGCTCGAGGCATGCGGTTAGCGCCTCGTCGAGAAGACCTCGCTCGAAGGGCCGGCCCAGCCCTTCCCAGTCACCGAGAAGCTCGACCGACCAACGTGCGGCTCCATCGGCCAGGGACACGAAGCCGTGGTCGTCGGGGGGCTGCCGCCAGAGCATGGCCAGCACCCTGGCGGCGATGTGCATCGCCTCCCCGTCGTCCTCGACCGCCCACAGTTGCGAGCCTGGCTCGCAGCGCTCGACCAGAAGAGCGCGCCGACCTTCGTCGTAGGCAAGCAGTCGTACGGCGCCTCGTCCGTCCCAGAGGCGCAGCGCATCCGGCTCACGCTCGCTCTCCTCGTCCGGGAAGTTGACCTTCAGCACCGCGGGCGTGCCGTCCTCGCATTCCACCTGCACCACAAGCGATACGTTTCCGCCCGTGAACGGCGCTCCGACACGAAGCGTCCAGAGCTCGGCGCACGCCTCCACGATCGAGGGAAGCGACGCGAGCCATTCAGCGCCACCCGATACGTCGCGCCACCAGTCGAGTCCGGCGGGGACCCTCACCTGCGCAGTCTCGCGATGAAGAAACCCGCCGTGCCGTGGACGTGCGGCAAGGTCTGTAGGAACTCGGGCCGCCCTCGATGCCGGAACTGGGGCCACTCCTCGGCGAGCGTGTGATCGACTTCGAGCCCGGATGCATCGACCACTGCCTCCGACTCGTCTGCGTTGATCGTGCAGACCGAGTAGACGATCGTCCCGCCGGGCTTCGTGCGGTTGGCTGCCGCCCGCAGGAGGTCGAGCTGGAGAGCGGGCAATGGCTCCGAGCGCCAGCGCAGATCCGGCCGCTGGTTGAGAACGCCCAATCCCGAGCATGGCGCGTCGACCAAGGCCCGGTCGAAGTCGGCCAACTCGGGTGGCAGGTGACGGCCGTCTACGACGACGACGCGCACATTGTCGACGGCGAGCCGGCGAGCGTTCTCCTCGAGCTCGCGGGCCCGACTCTCGTTGAGCTCCACCGCCACCACGTCTCCGGCGAGCATCGTCGCCTTGCCGCCCGGGGCAGCGCAGAGGTCGAGCACCCGATCCCCCTTCGATGCTCCGACAGCGAGACCGACGAGCTGCGACGCGCTGCTCTGCGGCCAGATCCGGCCCTCGGCGAGCGCGGCGTCGTCAACCCGGTCGACATGCCACGCGCCCGGGATCGCCGGATCGGGTGTCCCGTCGATCTCGCCGCGAACCAAGCGCACGACCGTGTTCGCGGGCTCGTTCTGGGCGCGCATGAGCGCAACAGCGTCCTCCGGGCCGAGATCGCGCCACCACGTCTCGGCAACCCAGTCGGGGTACGAGTGCTTGAGGGCCGCCTCTTCGGCACTCGCCGCCGGGAGCGCGTCGAGCAGCGGCCGAATGCCGTCGGCGAGCCGGCGCAAGACCGCGTTCGTGAACGCAACCGCCCGCTCGAGTCCCGCTTTGCGCACGAGCTCGACCGACTCGTTCACCGCTGCATAGCGCGGTACTCCATCGACGAATCCGAGTTGATACGCGCCGAGCCTCAACGCGGCGCGCACCGGCGGATCGAGACGGGCAACGCGTCGTCGGCCGAGCGTCTCGATTGCGTGGTCGAGCGTCCGGGCCCGCTGAACTGCCCCGAATGCCAATCGCTGCGCAAGCGCGCGATCGCGCGCGTCTAGGCCCGTGGTGGCCGATCGAAGCGCACGGTCCGCATATGCGCCGTCCTCGAATACCCGCAGCAGAACGTGGAACGCCGCTGCGCGGGCAGGCCCTACGACCGGAGCCCGCGGAGCCATGCCTCGTAGCTCATCCGCCGCCCGCCGTCCGGCTGGATCTCGACCGGAAGGAAACCCCCGTCGTCACCCACACGTGCGCGCCAGACCGTGACGTCTCGTCCACGTATCTCGGCGCGCGCCCCGATGTGCGGGGAGAGTGCTCGTACGACGTTCACGAGCTCGACGGCGGGCCTTGCAGGATCGAGCACGCGGTCTGCAGCGGTGATCTTCTCCGCATAGGCGACCTCTCCGCTTTGGTCTCGGGGCACCGGCGCGGGATCGGCGAGCACGTCATCGAGCAGATCGACTGCGACGCCGACAGCCTTGGCGAAGACATCGCCAGAGTCGTCGTCGGCATCGATAGCGAATGCGCGTTGCGCGGCGATCGGGCCCGCGTCGAGCTCACTCACGAGCCTGATGATCGTGACGCCCGTTTCGGTGTCACCCTCCATGATCGCCCGCTCGACAGGCGCCGCGCCGCGCCAACGCGGAAGCAGCGAAGGGTGCACGTTGAGCCAGAGCCGCTCCTCGAGCACCGCGTCGGGAACGATGAGTCCGTAGGCGACAGCGACGACGGTCGGCGCACCGAGGTCGAGCCCTGGAGCGAGGCGCTCGGGCTGGAGAACGGGAATGCCGAGCCGTTCGGCCACCGTCTTCGCCGGAGGCGCCGAGAGACGCCGTCCGCGTCCCGCGGGAGCATCGGGTCGCGTCAGAACGCAGCTGATCTCATGGTGCGCTGCAAGCCGCTCGACCACATCGGCGCCGAACGGCGCCGTTGCGGCGACCGCGATTCGCGATGTCACCGCGTGCCGAGGACGGGCTGCGGCCTGAGCTTGGCCAGCGCGGCTCGACGCGATTCGTCGTCGGTGCGGTCGATGATCAGCACCCCGTCGAGGTGATCAAGCTCATGTTGGACGACCCGCGAGGACGGGAGCTCGAGCTCGAGCTCGAGCCGTTCACCTGAGGCATCGAGCCCCTCGATCGTGACCGACGTCGAGCGTTCGACCGGAACGAGGACATCCCGCAGCGAGAGGCAACCCTCGTCGTCGATCTCCGTGTCGGAGGAGCGCTTCGTGATCACGGGATTCACGAGCATCCGATCCTCGCCCTCGTTGACGAACACGAAGAGGCGGCTGAGCACCCCGACCTGATTCGCAGCGAGCCCGACACCGTTCGCTTCGTGCATGAGCGCCGTCATGCGTTCAATGACCCGCTCGAGGTCGCCGTCGAAGGTCTCGACCTCGCGGGCCTTCATTCGCAGCACCCCGTCGCCGTACTGACGGATGCGGGAAAGCGCGACGAGTCGCCGCGCCTCCCGCTCGAGCTGCTGATCGTCGTTCTCGTGATCGTGATCGTGCTCTGCCATCGCGCGGGCGAGTCTAACCGCCGCGCAACGGCCGCACTCGTCAGCCTCCGATGCCCGTCGCCTGCCTTGCGATCTCGTCGCCGGTCGCAGATCTCGCGATCACCGCGGTAGGCCCGATGCCTCCTCGAAGGTCCAAATTCTTGAAGCGGTACCCGAATGCCCGGTACTCGTCCGACCCGAGCATCGCTCTCCTCAAGCGCACCTCGCGCTGGGTGCCATCGCTCATGAGCACCTGAACGGCCGCGACGTCCCGCGAGGCCAGCCCGATGAGCCGCGCGTCCTGCACGTCCTCGACGGCCGGCCCACCTTCGTAGGCAAGGCTCGCGGAGAGCGCGCTGCCACCCAGAGGATCGTCGACCGAGTTACAGCCGCCCTGCCGCTGCCGCGACGACGCAGACCGCGCGTCCCAGATACAGAGCTGCCCCGTGTCCGTCGCCTGGACGAACACCCCGCGACCGGGCAGCCCATCACCCGCTGCGATGTCCGCGACTCGAGTGATCTCTCCTGTTGCAAGCCCGGCGTGGAACGCCTCCGGATCAGAGCCCCGGAACTGACCGGCGATCACGCTGCTCGCCAGAATCGCCGTCGCGACCGCGGAAGTCGAGACCACGATCGCCCACCGACGACTCGTCATTCTCACTCCGACCATGCCTGTCGAAGACGTGTTCCTGACCGTCGCGTGCCACGAATAGCTGACGTTGTCGATGAATGTGACGGTCGCGTCGTACCCGGAGCCGTTCTTGAAGAAGTAGTTGTACCTCCAGCTCGAGCTGAACGAGCTTCCGGCACCCTGGCCCTGCGACCACTGCTGCGGGCCCGCGTACGTCGTGGCGCCTGCGAGCGCCGCTCCTGCCAGCGTGAGCGCGACCACGACAACGGCCAACCCTGCACCAAGCTTTTTCACATGCCTCTCCTTCCCTCTCGTAGTTGTCACGAGGCGTGGTACTCGAGAGGCAGAGCCGTGTCAATTGCTACAAATAGCCATGGCCGAAGCGGCCATGGTCGTTAGAGCGACTGCGGATCGACGTCCACGACGGCGGCAAGGCCGTCACGGCGCATCGCCGGAGCGGCGCTGACGAGTAGCGCCGCAGCCTGCGACGCAAACGCCCGTGGAGACGTCGTCTTCGCCAGCAACTGAGCGCGATAGCGCCCGCGCAGGCGCAGGAGCGGCGCGGGTCCCAACAGCCTCACCCCGGGCAGGCCGAGCCCCGCCCGCAGCTCCGCAAGCGCGCGGAGCGGATTCTCCTGGTCCGGTCCCGAAACGACAAGTGAAACAAGATTGTGAAAAGGCGGATAGTCGAGCTCTTCGCGGCGAGCGAGCTCGCGCGCGAGGAAGCCGGCTACGTCATGGCGGATCGCGTACGTGAACGGGACGGCGTCCGGTTGGAACGTCTGGATGATCACCTTGCCGGGGGCGTCACGCCCGCTGCGCCCGGCGAGCTGGGTGACGAGCTGGAAGGTTCGCTCCTCGGACCGGAAGTCGGGAAACGAGAGCCCTGCATCCGCATCGACGACGGCCGCGATCGAGACACCAGGAAAGTGGTGTCCTTTCGCAACCATCTGCGTTCCGATGAGCGCCGCCGCACGAGCTGCAGCGAAGCGCTCGAGCGCCTCGCGCAGGGCCCCTGGGCGCGACGCGGTGTCGGCATCGAGCCGGATCCGCTCCAGTCCCGGCACCTTGCGCTCGAGCTCAGCCTCGAGCCGCTGCGTGCCGGCGCCGATGCGCGCGAGCTCGACGGATCCGCAGTCCGGGCACTTCTTGGGCAACGCCGTCGAGTAGCCGCAGTGATGGCAGTGCAGGCGCCCGTCCGCGTGAAGCGTTAGCGCGATGTCGCAGCTCCGGCAGCGGCGCGTGCTTCCGCACGAACGGCAGTGGATCGCGCCGGAGATTCCCCGCCGGTTGAGGAGGAGGATCGCTCGACCGCCGCGCTCCTCGACTGCCGCGAGCTCGGCGAGCAAGGGCGCCGAGAGCGGGTACCCCGCTTCGCGACGCAGATCGACGAGGCGCACAGAGGGAAGCGGAGCGCCGATGCGCGTCGGCAGCTCGAGCCGGTCCAGCCGAGCCCAGCTCTCGACACGCGGCGTCGCGCTCCCGTAGACGGCGACGGCGCCCTCGAGCGCCGCCCGTTTGGCCGCGACGGTGCGGGCGTCGTACCGCGGATCCGACTCCTGCTTGAAGGATGCGTCGTGCTCCTCGTCGACGACGATCAGCCCGAGGTCGAAGACGGGCGCGAAGATCGCGGA
>JAERMP010000025.1 GCA_016844515.1 Thermoleophilia bacterium
GCGGAGCCGCCGCGGGCGCTTACGTCTCGCATGGCCTCGTGCTTGCCCAGACAATGCTCATTGCTCAGGCGGCCGTGGGGCTGCTCTTGCTTTCGGACGGCCTGCGCGCGCCCGACCGTCTTCACTACACCTACGGCGTGCTCGCGTTGGGCCTCGCGCTGACGCCCTGGTTCTACGCGCCGCGCCTGGGGCAGAAGCGCCTGCTGTGGTTCGCCGTGACGACGCTCGTGGCGGGGGCGCTCGCGATACGGGCGTTCATGACCGGATCGTGAGGAAGCTTTGGGACCGGGTGCCGCCGCTCGCCCGAGGGTTCGGGATCGTGGCGTTGATCGCGCTGGTCGTCGTCGTACTGTCGCTGGAACCGGTGGTGGCGACGGTCGGCGGGCTGTTGCAGATCGCGTTCTTCCTGGCCGTCGCGTTTTTCCTCTTCCTGCTGTGGCGCGACCGACGAGGAGACCTCGAGGCGTGGTCCGACTGGAATCGGAAGCTCTTCTACGCCGCGATCGTGCTCGCCGTCGTCGACATCGGACTGGCCATCGGCTTCGGGTTCCCTGCGGGAGTGGGCGCCCTCGCCTTCCTCATGGTGCTGGCGGTGTGCGCGTACGTCGTCGTTCGCGTCTGGCGCCTCGAGCACCGCTACTGACCCGAGAGGCTCGGTAGTGATTCCGTTTCGAAGTTGTTGCGATACCGGCCCGATTCGGGCACCACCCGTGAGCTCATCCTCGTTACGCTGGAGGCGGGTGGTGGGATGGGGTGCCCCAGACTAGGGTAGCCCGAAAATCGGGCCCTGACGGAGCGTCGGCAGCGCTGGGTTCACCGGATGGATGAGCCGCAGCGTGTATCGATATTGCCCCGGCGCCAGCCGTCGTGACCCAAGGTCGATCTGCACGAGCTCACCGACCTCGGCTCGGCCGCGAGCTACGAGCTTCGTCGAGTGCGTCGTTGCCCGCTCGAGGCGAACCTGGTACACGCAGTCCAGGTCGCACTCAAGAGTTGTCCTGAACACGCCCCGCTTCGCCGCTGACCGGGTTCCGAAGCGAAGGAGCGTCGGACGAACGATGAGCTGGACGCCCGGGCAGCGCGTGATCGATCCGCCCGTCGTTCGATCCATCGCCTCGCGCACGCGCGGCAGGCTCGTCTTCGGCGTACCGTCGACGTAGAAGATGCCGGACTGCCAGGCCCCGCGGGCCCTCTCGTCCCGCGAGAGGAAGAGCAGCATGCCCTCGACAGTTGGCTGGCAGAAAGCGAGAGCGAGTGCCTGCTCGTAGTAAGCAGCCTGAGTCTCCTCAGCGACGGGCTTCGTCGTCGCCGGCTCGGTACCGGTGTAGAGCGATGCTTTGGCGGCCGGGATCTCCGACTCCACGCCAAACTCCCCGTAGAAGATCGGGAGATCCGACCCACGCTGAGCGGTGTCGTCGAACGCCTCGCCCAGCAGCGCGACGAGCTTGCCGTAGTCGGCGACGCCGATCGTGGTCGTGAGGGGGTGCGCCACCGTGGGCGGCTGGCTCGAGTTGTCGGGATAGGGATGGATCACGAAGGCGTCCATCACGGGACGGTCGCGTCCGCTCGAGCGAAATGCGGTTCCGAGGTCGCGGATGAACGCCGTGGGCGAGTGCGTCGGCCGTGAGCCTGCAGGGTTGTCGGCGCCACGTGGGGACAGGGCGCCGCCGTAGACCCGAACGTCGGGCGCAACAGCCTTGAGCGCGTCGTAGGTCTGCTCCAGAAGTGCGAGATAGGCCGGGGCGGCGACGTTCGACCCATCGAGCCCGAATTGCGGGAGCCAGAAGCGGTTTAGGTTTGGCTCGTTCGCGACGATGACGTGCCGCAGCGATGGGGCGCCGCGGACGATCGCGGTCGCAAACGACGCGAACTCCCCTCGCGCCTCGGCGGTGAGGGGGGTGGTCTTCGAGCCCGGGTGCATGACGGTGACGTACACGCGCACGCCGTTCCGCGCAGCTGCTGCTCCAACGTTCTCGAGCACCTCGAGCTCTCCGTCCGAGGGCTTCGTCAGACCCGGCGTCCAGTAGCTCGTCACACGGACCGCGCGAAAGCCCGCAACGCGCAGAATGACCATCTTGGCCTCGGCCCCAACGAGCGTCGAAGCGCGTACGTCGTCCTCGACCGCACCTGCAATGAGGCCCGTGCCTGCTGTCGCAACGCTCGGCATAGCCAAGCCGAGAACGGCTCCGAGTGCCGCCAAGAGGCCTAGACGCATGGGGATACGCTAGCGGCGGAATGCGTGAAAACGTTGAAGGGAAGCTCCATTCGCTTCCGCGAGGGCCCGGCGTCTATCTCTTCCGCGACGAAGCCGGCGACGTGTTGTACGTCGGAAAGGCAAAGTCGCTCCGGTCGCGCGTTCGCAGCTACTTCCAACGCGGTGACAGCCGGATCGGCACGGCCCAGCTCGCCGAGCGCATCGCCGATGTCGAGGTGATCGTCACGCGTACCGAGGCCGAGGCGCTTCATCTCGAGCAGAACCTGGTGAAGCGCCACCGCCCGCCGTTCAACATCCGGCTCCGCGACGACAAGTCGTTCCCGTACATCGCGGTCACGCTCGGGGACGAGTACCCGCGGGTCATGTTCACGCGCGAGCGCCACCGGCGGGGCACCGCGTACTTCGGGCCCTACGCCAATGCAAAGAAGGTGCGGGAGACGCTCGACGTCCTGAACCGTGTCTTTCGGTTTCGACCCTGCGAGGGACCGAGACCCGGCCGTCACTCGGGGATCCCGTGCCTCGACTTCCACATCGATCGCTGCTTCGCCCCGTGCATCGGAGCGATCACGCAGGAGGACTACGCCGAGATCATCGACGGGGTCACCTCGTTTCTCTCGGGCGACACCGACACGATTCAGCGCCAGCTCGAAGAGCGGATGCGAGAGGCGGCGTCGAGCGAACGCTTCGAGGAGGCCGCCCGCTATCGCAATCGGCTCTTCTCGATACGGCATCTCGCCGAGCGTCAGGCCTCCGACAAAGGAGCCGTCGGCACGGTCGACGTGATCGGGCTCGCGGTCGAGTCCGACCGGGCGGCGGTCCAGGTATTCCCGCTTCGCGACGGAAAGATGATCGACCGCTACGCCTTCCACCTCGAGAACGTCGCCGGCGACGACGCGCAGACCGTGCTGGAGGCGTTCGTCATCGAGTACTACGGGTCAGCGCCGAGCACTCCGCCCGAGGTCCTCGTGCCGACCGACGTCGCCGACACGAGCGCGATCGCCGAGTTCCTCACCTCGCGGCGAGGATCGCGGGTCGAGGTTAGAGCCCCGATGCGTGGCGAGAAGCGCCGTCTGGTGGAGCTTGCCGTCGACAACGCGCGCCTCGCGCTCGACTCCGACATGGCGCAGCGCGAGGCGACGAGGCAGCGCCGTGTCGCAGCGCTCGAGGAGCTCCGCGAGACGCTCAACCTCGAGAGCCTCCCGCTGCGCATCGAGTGCTTTGACATCTCGAACATCCAAGGTGAGTCGATCGTCGCCTCCATGGTCGTGTTCGTGGACGGGCGCCCGAAGAACGCGCATTACCGGACGTTCTCGATCCGCAGTCTCGACGGACAAGACGACGTCGGCGCCATGCGCGAGGCGATCGGGCGTCGCTTCGCGCGGCTTCGCGACCACGAATCGGACGAGAGCTTCTCGCGGACGCCGAACCTCGTCGTCGTCGATGGGGGGAAGGGGCAGCTCGCCGGAGCGCTGGCGGCGATGGCGGACCTCGACCTTCCGCGTGTGGCAGTCATCGCACTGGCCAAGCGCGAGGAGGAGGTATTCATCCCAGGGCTGCCCGTTGCGATCGGGCTCGACCGCTCGAGCCCGGCTCTTCAGCTCCTCCAGCGCATTCGCGATGAAGCCCACCGGGTGGCGCTGCGCTACCACCGGCGCAAGCGGGGAGCCCGCTCGATGGAGACGATCTTCGAGACGCTCCCTGGCATCGGCCCGGTGCGCCGCCGGGCGCTCCTTCGACACTTTGGCTCGGTCGAGCGGTTCCTGGACGCCTCGCAGGAGGAGCTCGAGGGTGTTCCCGGGCTTCCGCAGAAGACCGCGCGCGCTTTGTACGCGCAGCTCCACAAGGCAGGGCCCTCCTAGAGAGTCGCGAACGACCTGCGAGCCTAGAGACGCGGCGATGCGTCGCTTGAGACGGTCTTCGCGCGCGTTACGCTCTGGCATCGGCTCCGAGAACCCCGGAAGGATCGTCGAGGCTGGCTACGACCAGGTCGCACAGCAGTACGCCAACCTGGAGAGTGAAGGCCGCGAGTGGCCGCGCATGCGTCGCCTCCGCGAGTTGCTGACCGAGATACCGGACGGCGGAACGGTGCTAGACGTGGGCTGCGGAAACGGGATTCCGGCAATGCGCGCAATCCAGGAGAGCCACAAAGGCGTTGGCGTGGACATCTCGGGCGTCCAGATCGACTTGGCTCGCCGGAACGTCCCAGGCGGCCACTTCATCCACGGCGGGATCATGGATGTCGACTTTCCGCCCGACACGTTCGATGCGATCGTCGCCTTCTACTCGGTCGAGCACGTCTCGCGAGAGCAGCACGCCGAGTTGTTCATGCGGTTCCTTCGCTGGCTCAAACCCGGCGGCCGATTCATGTTCACACTGGAACCGTACGACGAGCCCGATCGCACTGACGAATGGCTCGGAGTACCCATGTTCTTCAGCGCGTTTGACCCTGACACGACTGCGCAATTGCTCGCGGATGTGGGGTTTGCCGTGACCGATCGACGCATCGAGACTCAGTTGGAGGACGAGCGAGAGATCGAGTACATGTGGTGGACAGCCACCAAGTGAGGCCGCTAGAGCAGAACCCCACCGAGACAGGAGTGGGGATGGCGGTGCAAGATCGCATGGCTACGTGCCTGCAGCGTCCTCGGTCGGCGCCAGCGCCTTCGAGTAGCGCAGTGTCCGCAGCGTGACGGCGATGGCGGTGAAACCGGCGATGACATTCGTCCCGACCGTCATGAACTTCAAGCCGACGCTGAAGGCGAGCAGCTGCGAGCTTGGCACCGTGCCTTGGAACACGTAGAGGAGAAATGCCTGCTCGGTCCCGATTCCTGCCGGAGTCAGGGGCAGCAGGGTCGCGATGCTCGCCGAAACCTGAACCAGCAGAACGTTCTCGGGCGATTGTGGGATGTCGAAGGCGTCGAGCAGGAACCAGATCGCGATGAGGCGGAAGACCCAGTCACCGGCCTGCCAGAAGGCGACCGTTCGGAGGTAGAGCGCCGGCCGCCGGACGACGGTGAACGCTTGTCTGACACGACCCCAGAAGTCGACGACGTGCCCGTGGATCCAGATTCCGACGACGATCGCCGTAACGAGGAGCGCTGCGAGCAGCAGATCGGCCGCGGGTGGGTGTTCGAGGAGCCACGAGAAGTCGAAGCTCGGCAGCTCGGGCAGGTCACCAAGACCCGGAAGCGCGTCCTGCGTGAGAGCAGCCCACGCGAGGAGCGTCGAGGCCGCGGCGATGTCGAAGATAGAGAGGACGAGAGTGCTCGCGACGATCGTCGTGTATGTGCTGCCGACGATGGCTCGGTGTGCGAGCAGCACACGCACGGCGTCTCCTGCCCGCAACGGGATGATCGCGTTGACGCCCACACCGGCCAGGTAGGCGCCGACGATGGATCGTCTCCGGACGGTCTCTTGCGGGTACGCGGCCGCAAGCACGTTCCGCCAGGCCATGCTCGTGCAAGTGAGCTTCGCGAGCTGCGCGAGCACCGCGAAGAGAACCGGGAGCGGATCGACCGACGCGAGCTGGTCGAGGAAAGCGTCGATCCCGTCGAGGACGCGGATCACGGCTCTACCTTGCGCAAGTCCGGAAATCCGCTAGCGCGGAGTTTCCGGTCGCGCGAAGACCCCTAAAGCGCGGCCGCTTCGCGGCCGCGGTGCTCGTGGTAGCACGTCAGCGCTTTCCGTGGTTCTTCCCGTCGCCGTCGGGGCCGAGGAACGGGTACCGGTAGTCCGTCGGTGGGACGAACGTCTCCTTGATCGTTCTCGGTGAGACCCAGCGGATCAGGTTCCACATCGAGCCGGCCTTGTCATTGGTTCCGCTCGCCCGAGAGCCGCCGAACGGCTGCTGCCCGACGACGGCCCCGGTCGGCTTGTCGTTGACGTAGAAGTTGCCGGCCGTGTAGCGAAGTCTGTCCTGGGCCTCGTCGATGGCTGCACGTTCGGTCGCGAAGACGGCGCCGGTGAGCCCGTACGGTGCGGTCTCGTCCACGAGTCGGAGAGTGTCGTCCCAGTGCTTCTCGTCGTAGACATAGGTCGTCACGATCGGCCCGAACAACTCGTCTCGAAGAAGCCGGAAGCTCTGGTCCTCCGTGGCTATCACGGTCGGCTGCACGAAGTAGCCCTCCGAGTCGTCGGTCGAGCCACCCGTCAGGATCTCCGCGCCCGCGGCCCGAGCCTCGGCGATCGCCTCGGTGTGCGTCTTGAAGGCGCTGGAGTCGATGACCGCGCCCATGAAGTTCTCGAAGTCCGTGACGTCGCCCATCTTGATCGTCGCCACGTCTGCGACGAGCCGCTCCTTCACTTCGGGCCAGATGTTCGAGGGCACGTACAGCCGCGACGCTGCCGAGCACTTCTGCCCCTGGTACTCGAAAGAGCCACGAACGACAGCTGTCGCGACGGCTGCGGCATCCGCGGAGGGGTGCGCCAAGATGAAGTCCTTGCCGCCCGTCTCGCCGACGATGCGGGGGTAGTTGCGGTACGAGCCGATATTCGCGCCGACCGTCTCCCACATGCCGTTGAAGACCTCGGTCGAGCCCGTGAAATGGATCCCCGCGAGGTCGGGACTTGTGATCGCCGCGTTCCCGATTGATGCACCCGAGCCGTAGACGAGGTTGATCACACCGTCCGGCAAGCCCGCCGCTTGGAGGATCCGCATGAGGTAGTACGCGGAGAGCGCGGCTGTCGAGGCAGGCTTCCAGAGGATCGTGCAGCCCATGAGCGCCGGCGTCGACGAAAGATTCCCGCCGATGCAGGTGAAGTTGAACGGGCTCACCGCGAACACGAAGCCCTCGAGCGGTCGATACTCCATCCGGTTCCAGGTTCCGGTCGGCGAGTACGGCTGCTCGGAGTAGACGCGGACGAGGAAGTCGGCGTTGAAGCGCCAGAAGTCGACCATCTCGCAGACCGCGTCGATCTCTGCCTGGTGCGCGGTTTTCGACTGGTTGAGCATCGTGGCGGCGTTCACGGTCGAACGCCAAGGGCCGGCGAGCAACTCGGACGCGCGAAGGAAGACGGCCGCGCGCCCGTGCCACGGCATTCGCGACCACTCGGCGTGTGCGGCTTTGGCAGCGTCGATTGCCTGTTGGACGTGCTCGGGCCCACCCTTGCTCACATCCGCGAGCACGTGCCTGGAGCGGTGTGGCATGACCGACTCGAACGTCTCGTTCGTGTACACGTCCTTGCCGCCGATGACGAGCGGGATACGGATTCGCTCCCCCTCCATCGTGCGGAGGCGGGCCTGAAGCTCTGCCCGCTCCGGTGTGCCGGGCGCGTACGACGCTATCGGCTCGTTGACCGGTCGCGGCGGCGTGAAGATTCCGGGTGCGCTCATGGGGGCGATTGTAGAGTCGGAGGCGTTGAGTGCAACGCGAACGCGGTACTCCGTGCTCGGCTGGGGCGTCGGCGAGCTCTGGACGTTCGGTGCTGTCGTGCTCGCTCACGACTTCGACTTCGGCGACGACGAGTCGAGCGTCGGCGTCGCGGACGGCTCGCGGGCACACCCCCCCAAGGGGGCGACAAGCCCCCCATCCGGCACGGTAGCTCGGAAATCGTCACGGATGGGATACGCCTTCGCGCCGACTTCGCACCCTGGAAGCGCGTCGGGCCCAGGGGTTACGCCGAAGGAGTTGGCGAAACGCGTGACGGACTATCTCGCGGGCGCCGCCGTGGCGTTGGACGACGTCGAGCTCGACCTCTCTTGGGCCACACCATTTCAGCGCGCCGTTGCCGATGCGCTTCGCGGTGTGCCTCGCGGCGAGTTCGTGACGTACGGCGAGCTCGCGGCGCTCGCGGGATACCCGGGCGCCGCCAGAGCCGCGGGGACGTTCTGCGCCGCGAACCGGTTCGCGCTCCTCGTACCTTGCCACCGCGTTGTCGGCGCCACTGGGATCGGGGGCTACGGTGCCACCGGCGTCGGTGTCAAGCGGCGGTTGCTCGCGCTCGAGGGCGTCCTCTTGTGATCGCCTCCGAAGACGTACGGGAGGAGCTGGCCCGGATCGCGCCGAGTCGCGCCTGTGATCGGCGGGCCGAGCTCTCCGCGCTCTTCCACTCGGCCGGCAGCCTGCATCTCCGAGCCGGTGGAGACTGGGCACTGCACCTCGACCTCGGGAGCGGAGCTGCTGCTCGCCGTGCCTTCACGTTGCTGCGGGATGTCGGAATCCGCTCGGAGATCCGAACATACCGGCGACGCGCCTTCGACCGTGCGACGCGGTACCAGTTGCACTTCGCAGGCGACGCCCACGCCCTCCATGTCCTCGCTACCGCCGGCGTCGTCGACAGGAGGCACGCTCCGCTCGAGCGACCTCCGCGACGGGTCGTCGGACGAGCGTGCTGCCGCGCCGCCTATCTCCGTGGCGCATTCCTCGGAGGCGGCTCGCTGTCGGTTTCGCGCTCGCCGCACCTCGAGCTGCGTACGGCGTCGCGTGCGTCGGCGTCGTTCCTTTGTGAGATCGCCACTCTGGACGGCGGGACCCTCGCCGTTGCGGAGCGCTCGAACCACTCCGTCGCCTATGCGAAGAGCTGGGAGGCTATCGAGTCGGTGCTCGCGCTCATGGGCGCGTCGGAGACCGTCCTCGCTCTCGAAGAACGTGCGGTCGTTGCAGAGACGAGCGCGCGCGCAAATCGGCTCGCCAACGCAGACCATGCGAACCTCGTGCGGACGAGCCGCTCGGCGCAGCTTCAGCTCGACGCTGTGGAGCGCCTTCGAGCCGCCGATCGGCTGGGACACCTACCGGATTCGCTTCGCGAGGCCGCCGAGCTCAGGCTTCGGCACCCGAGCGACTCCCTGCGCGAGCTCGCGGCCAGAACGAATCCTCCGGCGACGAAAGCGGCCGTTCACCGACGACTTCGTCGCCTCGAGGAGCTTGCCGACCGGCTGCCCTGACGAGCTGGTCGATGCCCCGATCTCGTCCGGATGCGCGATCTGGCGCGTCGGGGCTGGCTCACGCCCCGGCGACGGCGATCTCGTGGCATCAACCAGCTAGCTCGGAAAGCCGTGGCTAGACTCGCTTTCGGGAGACCCGCTCTCGACCACGGAGGACAGATGGGCATTCGCGTCGGCATCAATGGATTCGGCCGCATCGGGCGGAACTTCTTCCGTGCGCAGAACGCGCTCGGGTCGGACATCGAGATCGTCGCGTTCAATGACCTCGGCGACGCCAAGACGATGGCTCACCTGCTCAGGTACGACTCGAACCTGGGACCGTTCCCGGGGGAGGTCGAGCTCGGGGACGGAATCCTGCGCGCGGCAGGCGAAGAGGTGCGCATGCTCTCGGAGCGCGATCCGGCTGCGCTTCCGTGGGGCGAGCTCGGAGTTGACGTCGTCCTCGAGTCCACGGGCTTCTTCACCGACCGCGAAGGTGCGCAGAAGCACATGGACGCGGGTGCGAAGAAAGTTGTGATCTCGGCGCCGGCGACCGACCCGGACTTCACCGTCGTGCTGGGCGTGAACGACGATGCCTACGACCCGGAGACGCACCACATCGTCTCGAACGCCTCGTGTACGACGAACTGCGTCGCGCCGATGGCGAAGGTCCTCCACGAGCTGGGCGTGATCGAGTCGGGGTTCATGACGACGATCCACGCGTATACGAACGACCAGGTGATCCTCGACTTCCCGCACAAGGATCTCCGACGTGCGCGTGCTGCGGCCGTGAACCTGATCCCGACCTCGACCGGAGCTGCGAAGGCGATCGGGCTCGTGCTCCCGGAGCTCCAAGGGAAGGTCGACGGCATCTCGGTACGCGCGCCGGTCGCGACGGGCTCTCTTACCGATTTCGTCGTCCAGCTCGGCCGCGAGACGACCGTCGACGAGGTGAAGGGGGCGTTCCGCACCGCATCCACCGCGGGGCTCGCCGGAATCCTGCAGTACTCGGAGGACCCCCTTGTGTCGACTGATGTCAAGGGCAGCGCGTACTCGTGCGTCTTCGACAGCGAGCTCACGATGGTGCACGGGAGCAACGTGAAGGTCTTCGGTTGGTACGACAACGAGTGGGGATACTCGTGCCGGCTGGTCGACGTGATCGGCAAGCTGCTCGGCTAACGATGTATCGCCCGCGGTCCGTACGGGAGGCGGACGTCTCGGGATGGAACGTCCTCGTCCGAGCCGACCTCAACGTTCCTCTCGAGGACGGACGGGTCGCTGACGACACGCGTATCCGCGCGTCGCTGCCGACACTCCGCTACCTCCTGGATCACGACGCGGCGAGAGTCGTGGTGTGCTCGCACCTCGGCCGTCCGAAGGGGCCGGATCCCGCCTTCGCGATAGCTCCAGTGGCGGACCGGCTCCGCGAGCTTCTCTCCGACGATCGTGTGCACGTGCTCGAGAACACCCGCTTCGACCCAGGGGAGACGAAGAACGACCTCGAGTCTGCGAAGCGGCTCGCGGACGGCATGGATCTCTTCGTCAACGACGCGTTCGGCTCTGCGCATCGAGCTCACGCGTCGACCGAAGGGGTCGCTCGGTTGCTGCCGGCATACGCCGGTCTGCTCCTCGAGCAGGAGCTCGAGATGCTCGGACGCCTGCTCGGCAACGTCGAGCGGCCATTCGTGCTCGTCGCAGGCGGCGCCAAGGTCGAGGACAAGCTCGGCGTTCTCGTCAACCTCGGGAGTCGCGCCGACGTCGTGCTCGTGGGCGGGAAGATGGCCGAGGAGCTGAGGAACGAGAATCCGCTCCCGTACGACGCCGAGCTTCCCGTCGACGTCGTCGCGGCGGCTGCCTTCGAGTCGGACGCTGAGAGCAAGGTTGCTCCCTACGGCGCGCTGCCCGAGGGCTGGCTCGGCCTCGACATCGGGCCGGCAACGCGCAAGCTCTTCGCCGAGAAGATTCGTGCGGCGCGAACCGTGTTCTGGAACGGCCCGATGGGAGTCTTCGAGTGGCCGCGATTCGCCGCTGGCACGAAAGCGGTCGCCGAGGCGGTCGCCGACGCCGACGCTTTCACGGTCGTCGGAGGAGGGGACTCGGTGCGCGCGATCCAGGAGCTCGGCCTTGCCGACCGCGTCTCCTGGATCTCGACTGGTGGTGGAGCATCCCTCGAGCTCCTCGAGGGCCAGGAGCTCCCCGGCGTCGCAGCGATACCTGTGGCCTGACTCCCTCAGCCCGGTCGGGCGACGCCCGGGACATGGCGGGCGAGGAAGTCGAGGATCGTGCCGACCTGACGGACGCGCTCGTCGACCTCGAAGGAGCTGTGCCCGGTCTCGTAGACGTAGACCTCGTGCGGGTGCTCGCGCGCCGCGAGCTTCTCGACATACGCCATGGCCTGGCGGTAGGGGCAGCGGCTGTCGTTCCTCCCGATCAGGACGAGAACCGGCACGCGCACCTGGTCGGCGAAGTTGATCGGGTTGCGATCACGCATGAGCTCGGGGACGTCCTTCGGCTCGTGCCCACCGAGGAGGGCACGGTCGTACTCCTGGAGGAGTGGGGAGAGCTCGTCGTATCCGTCCTCGTAGTCGCCGACGGGTACGCCGGCTACTCCACAAATCCAGAGATCAGGGTGCTTGCCGAGCTCGAGCAACGTGACGTAGCCACCCCACGAATAACCGGCGATCACGGCGCGCGCGGGATCAGCGATGCCGCGGTCGACGAGATCTCGAAGACCAGCGTTCACGTCCTCGAGCTCCGGTCCGCCGATGTCCCCGATCAGTGCATCGCGCCACTCGCGCCCGTATCCGAGCGAGCCGCGGTAGTTGACCATCCCGACGACGAACCCGGCGTCGACATAGGCTTGCACCTCGGGCTGCCACCGATCCAGGTCCAGCCACGTCGGCCCGCCGTGCACGAACATCATCACCGGGAAGGGCCCGCCCGAGTCATCCGGAGTAACGAAGAAGCCGTGGATCCGTTGGCCGTGCGGATTCTCGAAGTGCCATGACTCGTATCGGTGCGCTCCGAGATCGAGGCCTCCCGTCGGAGTGAGCAGCTCGACTCCCGCGTCATCCAGGACGAGCCGTCGTCGGTGTCCCTGCTCGTGCAAGAACCACACGCCACCGTCCGGGCGAACACGGGCCTTCCAGATCACGCCCGGATCACTGGAGATCGGGTCGAGCGTCCCGGTTGCGAGCTCATAGCGGTACAGGCGATCTCGCCCCTGGAACCGGTTCTGGAGCAGGAGCGCCGAGCCGTCAGGCCACCAGTCCTGCGCAAACACAGCTCCCTCGAGGTCGACAGCCAGGTCCTGGCGCTCGCCGGTCGAGAGGTTCCAGAGCCCCGGCCTCTCGTCGCCCTCCCGGTCGTGCTCGAAGGCGAGTCGTTGATCGCCGGCGATCGGAGACCAGCACTTCGCGACGATCGACATCCCCTCGTCGAGCTGCTCGCCAACGGTTGAGCCCGTGCGCGGGTCGACTACGCGAAGTGCGGTATGGAGGAGATCGCCGTGCTCCGCGTGCTCGACGCAGAGCAGCGACCCGTCAGACGAGAGGCCCCCGTGGAGGAAGCCGCCGATATCCACGCTCCCTATGCGGAGGGACTCGGCGGAAAGGGCGAGCCGTCGAGCCGGTTCGTTGTCGAGCGATACGTAGACGGCGAATCCGTCGCGGTTGCTGATTCCCGCTGCCACGATCCCGGGCGCTTGGGCCAGGCCCTCGTTCCAGCCGTGCGGGACGCCTTCGAGGAACGGCTGCGCCTCGCCCCCGTGAAACGGCTGGACGAGCCAGCGTCCGGACTCGTCACCGGTGTCGTCCTGGAACCAGAGGATTCCCTCTCCAGCGAGGGTCGGGGTGCCGTCGAGAAGGCCGACCGCGTGATCCGTCACCTGGCGCCGAGTGTCCGTCGCGATGTCCCAGGCATGCAGCTGCCACGTGCCCGACTCGTTCGACGCGTAGACGATGCGGTCAGGCGCTCGAGGCGACCATTCGGGAAGGAACGACACAGGCGCGCGAAAGCGCTGCTCCCAGAGCGCGAGAGTCATCGAGATGCCTGATCGGAAATTGGCGCGCAGTCGGGGGCGGTCACGACCAAGCCGGGCGTCGCCCTCACACGTCGTGCAGGCTCGAAGCCTGTGCGGCGCGCGAGGGTGGAGATTCGGCGCAGCGTCGTGGCCGTCATTCGGCCCGCGTGAATTTCCGATCAGGCATCCAGTCCGAGGCTAACAGGCGCGTGGCCTAAGATCGGCGCTAGTGCTCGTCGCAGGGAACTGGAAGATGTTCAAGGGCGCCCACGAGGCGCGGGCCTTCGCCACCCGGATTCGTCACCTTCCCGAGCGCACACAGGGAGTCGAGGTCGCCGTCTGCCCGCCGTTCGTCTCGCTCTCCGCGACGCTGCAGGGTCTCGGTGAGGGGAGCCTCGTGCGCGTCTACGCGCAGAACGTCCACTGGGAGCTCGACGGCGCCTTCACGGGCGAGGTCTCGGCGCCCATGCTGCTCGAGCTCGGGGTCAAGGGAGCCATCGTCGGCCACTCCGAGCGACGCCAGTACTTCGGCGAGACGGACGAGACGGTGCGGCGACGGGCTGAGGCCGCCCTCGAGGCAGGTCTCTGGGTCATCGCGTGCGTGGGTGAGACGGGGGCCGAGCGCGAGGGCAGCGAGACCGAGGCCGTCCTCGCGCGCCAGGTCGCGGTCCTTCCCCGGCATGAGCGGCTCGTGATCGCCTACGAGCCCGTGTGGGCGATCGGAACCGGGCGTACGGCGACGCCGGAGATGGCCCAGGAAGCGCACGCGTTCATAAAGTCCCTGCATGGCGCTCCGGTGCTCTACGGCGGCTCGGTCAAGCCCGAGAACGCGCTCGTGCTACTGGGGCAGCCCGACGTCGACGGCGCGCTCGTCGGCGGTGCGGCGTTGGACACGGTGTCATTCGAGGCGATCTGTCTCGCGGGCGCCGAGGCCGCTACTCGGTGACGAAACTCGTCGTTCTCGTCATCCTGGACGGCTGGGGGCTGGCGCCGGCGGGCTCTGGCAACGCCGTCGAGCTCGCCGACACACCGGTGTTCGACAGTCTCTGGGAGCGCTACCCGCACACGACCCTGAGCGCGTCCGGTGAGGCTGTCGGGCTCCCGACGGGCCAGATGGGGAACTCGGAGGTCGGTCATCTGACCATCGGGTCGGGAAGGATTCTCTTCCAGGATCTGGTGCGTGTGAACCAGGCCGTGGCCAACGGGTCCTTCCAGCACAACGACGCTCTCGTCTCGGCCTTCGAGCGCGCGCGGGAGCAGGGTGGCGACGTCCACCTCCTCGGGCTCGTCTCGCACGGCGGTGTGCACTCGCACATCGACCACCTTCGCGCG
>JAERMP010000026.1 GCA_016844515.1 Thermoleophilia bacterium
GGACAGCGTCCAGGCCTTCTGGGTCTTGCGCTCCGCGAGGCGCGGGAAGAGCGTGAACACATGGTCCATGTCCTCTTTGATCTCCGCCCGGTCATTCCGTTGAAAGGCTCCCATCTCGAGGTTCTCGACGACGGTCATGCGTGAGAAGAGCTTTCGGCCCTCGGGTGACTGCGAGATGCCCATCCGGACGATCTCGTGCGCGGGCTTGCTCGTGATGTCCTCGCCCATGAATCGGATCGTTCCCGTGCTCGGGTGATTGAGCCCGTTGACGGAGCGGAGCGTCGTCGACTTCCCGGCGCCGTTCGCGCCGATGAGCGTCACGATCTCGCCGTCGTGCACGTCGATCGAGATGCCCTTGAGCGCCTCGATCGTTCCGTAGAACGTGTGGACGTCCGAGAGCTCGAGGATCGTGTCGCGCTCGCCGGTCAACTCACGGCCGCCGTTCCCAGGTAGGCCTCGATGACCCTCGGGTCGCGTTGTACTTCCTGCGGCGTGCCCTCCGAGATCTTCTGACCGTAGTCGAGCACCGTGATTCGCTCGGAGACGCCCATGACGAGCTTCATGTCGTGCTCGATGAGCAGGATGGTGAGCTCCTTGTCATCGCGCACCTTGCGGACGAAGGAGACGAACTCCAGCGTCTCCTGAGGGTTCATTCCCGCGGTGGGCTCGTCGAGGAGGAGGAGCTTGGGTTGTGTGGCAAGCGCACGGGCAACCTCGAGACGCCGCTGATCGCCGTACGAGAGGTTGCGCGCGTAATCGTCGTGCAGGCCGGCGAGTCCGCAGTAGTCGAGCAGTTCCGCCGCCCGCTCATGAGCCTCGCGTTCCTCGCGCCTGACCCTAGGCGTACGCAGGATGCTCCCGACGATCCCGCCTTTCAAGCGGCAATGCATGCCGACGAGGACGTTCTCGAGTGACGTCATGTGCTGGAAGAGGCGGATGTTCTGGAACGTGCGGCCGATGCCACGTTCCGTGGCGGTGTGCGGGGGCGAGCCTGCGATGTCCCTGCCGTCGAACACGACGCGGCCCGAGGTCGGCTTGTAGACACCGGTGATCATGTTGAAGAACGTCGTCTTGCCGGCGCCGTTGGGCCCTATCAGGCTCACGATGCTGCCGCGCGCGATCGTGAGGTCGACGTCGTTGACCGCCACGAGGCCGCCGAACTCCTTGCGCAGCGCCTCTATCTCCAGCAGGAGCTCGGCCATCCTTTACTCCTCCGGCCCGCCGCGAACGTCCATCAGCGGCTCGTCGTGGACGCCCTCCTCGAGCTCGAGCTTCCGCCGCTCCTCGGGTATCAGACCCTGCGGTCGGAAAAGCATGGCTAAGACGAGAATGGATCCGTAGATACCGGTCGCGAGCAGCGGCGCGTTGAGGCAGCCGGCGCTGATCGGCCTCGACGGGTCCTGTGCAACCGGTTCGCACTGGAACAGGACGAAGTCCCTCTCGTTGAACCACCCCGCCACGTTCGAGAGCCCTTCCTTGTCCAGGTACGTGAGAAGAGCAGCGCCGGCGATCGCACCCCACACGTTCCCCATCCCGCCGAGGATGACCATGCAGAGGATGAAGATCGAGAAGTTGAATAGGAAGTCGTCGGGGAAGACGCCCTGCTTGAAGGAGCCGTACCAGGCTCCTGCAATGCCACCGAAGAACGCCCCGCCCGCATAGGCCCAGGTCTTCGTGCGCATGAGCGGAATCCCCATCGCCGCGGCCGCAACCTCGTCCTCGCGAATCGCGATCCAGGCGCGACCGAGCCGCGAATCCCGCAGCCGGATGCTGCAGAAGATCGTGAACAGCAGGAGCCCGATCGCCGACCAGTAGACGAGGCTGACGAAGTTCACGTACGAGCCGTTCTCGACGATGAAGTCTGCCGGCAACCCGAGGTGGTCGGACAGCCAGACTCCGAAGCCCGGCGGGTCGACCGGGTTGATGCCGAACGCGCCGTTCGTGAGGTTGAAGTCCGTCTTGCGATCGAGGAGCGCGCTGATTCCGTCGGCGTCTCCGTTCAAGGCAGCCTGGTGAATGATCTCCCCGAAGCCGAGCGTGACGATGGCGAGGTAGTCACCCCGCAGCCGAAGTGTTGGCAAGCCTATGACCACTCCGGCAACGGCTGTTGTGATCGCTGCCGCCACGAGGACGATCCAGATCGAGATGTGGATGCCGCCTATCCCCTCCGGCACGCCGATCGCGGCGAACTCGAAGTCGACCCCGTTCGAGGCGAAGTGCGGCGAGGCGAGCCAGGCCGCGGTGTAAGCGCCTATCGCATAGAAGGCGACATATCCGAGGTCGAGCAGGCCCGCGTAACCGACGACGATGTTCAGCCCGATCGCCATCATCGCGAAGATCGCGATCGCGACCATCGTGTCCATGTTCGGGAAGGCCTTGAGGACAGGGATCTCGAACAGGAAGTTCTTTCCTTCCAGCTCGTTTGCCCACAGGATCGGGTAGACGAGGGCGATCCCCAACACGGTCAGGGGTAGAGCGATCCGCCGGACACCGCGCGGTAGGAGGTAGAGGGCATACACGATCGCGAGGAGCGCGAGGAACGTCGGATGCGGCGGCACGCCCGCCAGCCACGCGAGTCCGAGCATGAGGGCAGCGATCACGAGTGGCGGCACGGCGCGCTGCAGAAACGGCGATCGAGCTTCCCAGCGCTTGCGAGCGTCCTTGACTCCAACGGCGTCAAGCACGCGCCAGAAGCCCCCTTGTACGCGATCCCTCGCGTTCAACCGCGCCACGTCACCCTCCTTCGGGCGTCTGCTCGCCCAGCAGCCCCTCGGGCCGGAAGACGAGGATCACGATCAGAATCGTGAAGACAGCAGTCGTCGTCCAGCCCGGACCGGGCGAATGCCAGGAGAGACCCTCGACGAAGGCCTGGATCAAGCCGATGAGCATTGCGCCGAGAACGGCCCCGGGCAAGTTGCCGATCCCCCCGAGCACCGCAGCGGTGAACGCGATCAGCCCGATCGTGAAGCCGGTGTCGTAGCGGATCGTCTGAAAGTAGAAGGCGAACAGAACGCCCGCTGCCCCCGCCAGAGCGCCCGCAAGGACGAAGACGAACGCGATCGTCCGGTTGACGTCGATCCCCATCATCGCCGCCGCGTCCTTGTCCTGGGCGGTGGCGCGCATCGCTTTCCCCCGGCGCGTGTAGCGGACGAGCCAGATGAGCCCGACGAGGACGGGCACGGTGATCAGAAGGGGGAAGAGGCGATTCCAGTTGAAGGCGACGCAGTTCGGGCAGGTGCCGATCGTGAAGATCGACCCCTCCGGGAGCGACCGCGGCATCGCGATCGGCGCGGAGCCCTTCCAGATCAGAGCAATGTTTTGGAGGATGAACGACACCCCGATCGCCGTGATCAGCGGCACGAGGCGCGGAGCGCGCCGGAGGGGCTTGTAGGCGACCCGCTCGATCGTCGCGTTGAGCAGGGCACAGCCGACCATCGCCACGAGCAGCGCCACGAGGATCGCCGGGACGAGCGTGCCCAGAGCTGCGTTCTCTTGCAGGCTGAACATGCTCAGCGCGACCGTCGCCGCGATCATCCCGCCGATCATGAACACGTCGCCGTGGGCGAAGTTGATCAGCTCGAGAATGCCGTAGACGAGCGTGTAGCCGAGCGCGACGAGCGCGTAGAGCGAACCGTTCGTCATCCCGATGAGGAAGATCCGGAAGAACTGATCCCAGTCCTTCGCCAGGTTGACGCCCAGCCAGAGAAGGACGAGCGCGACGAGGGTCAGCCCGATCGCCGGAACGACGAGGGAGGAGGCCGGCCTTCGGCGTCTCAGCGGGACGGCCTGCGCGTGTGCGTCGGTCGCGATCTCGGCCTCCTAATCAGCTGGGGAAGGGCTCCGAAGAGCCCTTCCCCAGCGTGGTGTGCTCGCGGGCGATTCGCCCCTTAGCCCTTGACCTTGGTAACAACGGCGAACTCGTACACGCCCGTGTTGCCCTTGAGCTTGTCCATGCTGATCCACTTGAACGGAACGATGTCGCCGTTCTTGTCGAAGCGGAACGAGCCCATGATCCCGTTCTTGACGTTCGTCTTGAACAGTTCCTTGACCACAGATCCACGCGTGCCATCCGAGCGCGCGATGGCTGCGAGCATGACCTGTGCCGCCTGCGCCTGGTAGATGGAATAAGGAGGCATATTGCCCTTGATCTTCGCGTAGGCCCTGAACTGCTTGATGAACTTCTGGCCCGCCGGAGGGAGCTTCGAGAGCGGCTGGCCGGCATAGCTGATGACCATGCCCTGGGCCGCCGAGCCCGCGCCCAGCGTCGCCGAGTACGGCGTGAAGCCGTCGGGAGCGGTGATCAGCGGCTTCGGCCCGATAGCGGCGCGGAGGTCCTTGATGAGCTTCACGCCGTTGTTGCAGACGATGCCGCCGAGGTAGACGGAATCCGCACCGGACGAGGCGATCTGCTCGCCGATGGCCTCGTAGCTCGTCGCCTTCGCATCCCATGGGACGAACCCGGCGATCTTCAGGCCGAGCTTCTTCGCCCGTGCCTGGAAGCCCTGGGCGACGCCCTTCCCGAACGTCTGGTTGTCGTGGACGATGAAGACGCTCTTCTTCTTCTTGAGCTTCAGGTAATCGGCCATAGCCGGCCCCTGGTAGTCGTCGCTCGCCGCCACCCGTGCGTAGTTCCTCACTCCCGTCGGGTAGTAGATCTTCGGCTCGCCGGGGCTATTCCACGGCGCGAAGTGGGTCAGCCCCACGTTCGTGTTCGCCGATGAGAGCATCGCAACCGCTCCGCCCGGAGCTCGGTTCAGGATCGGGACGATGAGCTTCGCGCAACCCGAGTTGAACGTCCCGAGGACACCGAGGACCGACTTGTCCGCAGCGTACGCCCGCGCGTTCGACGAGCACTTGGCCGGGTCCCACGCACCGGTCTGGGCAGTCGAGTCGTCGCAGCCCTGGTAGCCGACCGTGAACTTGCCAGCCTTGAACTCAGCTCGCTCGAGCACGAACTGAATCGCCTGCTGCATCGCCAGAAGCTGCGCGCGGCCCGCTCCCTGGAGCGGCAGGTCGCTGGCGATCAGATACTGCGGGGTACCGGAGCCCTTATAGAACACCGGCCCGCACGACGCCGACGGAAGCGTCGACGCGCTGTTGCTCGAGTTCGGCCCCGCACTGGCCGCCGCACCCAATGCAAGCCCGATGATGGCAGCGATCGCGCCGCCGATCATAATCCTTGTTCTCACTCAATTCCTCCTCGGTCGCCGATCGATGGCCTCTTCGCGCGCGTGATCGCGCCCGACGTAATCCGGGAGTATCCCTCGTTCGCCCGACAGGATCAACTCTGATTACACGAACGCTCAGGATCTGCGCTAGGAGCGGAGCTCGGAAAGCGGGAACGAGCGATGTACGCGCGGGGGTACGAGGAAGTTCTGGCGGTGCGTCGTCGCGAGGATCGAGTTGAAGCCACGGCCGGTACTTCCGGTCTCGAAGGCGAGCTTGGTTCCGTCAGGCATGACCCCGTCCATGGCGAGGCGGGTGCGCCGGAAGTCGTCGCTCGTCGGATTGAAGACCACGAAGTGGAGCCCTGCAGCCGGCTCCTCGGAGAACGTGTCACGCCCTTCGTAGGCGGTCCAGAAGAAGGGGTTGTCGAGGGTGTTGAAGTCGGCGCGCTGGGGCACGGCCGTCCCCTTCGGATACAGCGTGCCGTCGGCGCCGACGACGTCTCGGTCGAGCCGGGAGGCAGGTTGGATCGAGCCCGAGTGCCCGATCTGCCGGTGGCGCGCATAGTCGCGGCGAACCTCGATCTCGGTCTGCGCGTCGTTTGGCCCCTGGGCGACGGTCTGCGTCTCCGGGGGAACGTCGAGCCCCGGCCGAAACGTGGTGTCCAGACGGTTCTGGAAGTCGAAGGTCAGATACCAGGCTGCGACGTCCTCGAGCAGATGAGAGAGATGCATGTGCGTCCCGTGCGTGAAATAGCCACCGGGGCCAAGGTCCGCGTAGCCGAGCGTCTCCAGGTTCGCGATCCTGGACGGGCCGAGGCCCGCCTTTTGGGTCGACGTGAACCCGAGGAAGAGCTCCGCTCCGTCGGGGATGAGGTCGGCTCCCTCGATGCGTGCCGCCAGCGCCATCTGCTTCGGCAGGCCGAGCCCGCCGTCGAATCCGCCCCCTACGAAGCCCTTCCGGATGCTCGTCACCCTGAAGAGGCCGTCGAGGTCGTCGAACAGAGCTTTCGCACCCTCCGCGATGTGGTCGAGGATGTCGCTCCGGAGCAGAACGGCGACGTCATTCGCCTCGAGCAGCGTCGTTTCCGGGTCGCTCGGGAACCGGATCGCGTCCTCGAGCACGCGCACGGGCGTCTTCCGTGACGCCGACGCGCGGCGGTCGAGGGGAAGATGTCGCTCCGCCTGTGCGGGAACGAAGCGCTCGAAGTACGGGAGCCCCCAGGCGATCGTCACGCCGAGGCCGGCGGGCGTCGGCTCGAACCGCTCGTTGAGTCGCCGAAGGGCGTTCTCGAGCGCCTCCCGCGCGTCGCGCAACTCGGCCGGCGTCTCTCCCACCCGCAACGTCGCCGTCACTACCTGGTGGTGGAGCGGCGGTACCAGCACCTCGATGCCGTTGTCGCGAACAACGCGGATCCCGTCGAGAAGATGCTGCTCGGGGACAAGCGGCCCGGCTGCGACCCGTGCCGGCGGTGCGGTCAGCTGGTCGATCAGCTTGTAGATCCCCGCTGCCGCCAGCGCCGACGCGGCGGCCGCCCCGCCGACGAGTTCCTTCCGGGTCAGCCGCACGCTAGGTCTGCGGCTGGATCCGCACGAACGTACTCGTCATTCGGTCGAGGTGTCCGATGACCTGCTTGTACGTATAGGGGGGCGCAACGTGCTCCGAGATCGTGTACAGCGATCCATTCCTGCGCCAGGCGTAGAGGATGTGCCACTGGTCCGCGCCCTGATTGGCCGTGTAGACCGTGACGGTCTCCCCGCCCAACCGCTTGCGCCCCTCACGGTCGCTGAAGCAGGGGAACTTCTTGTGCACCGTCTTCCCGCTCACGGTCAGCGTGTCCTCGCAGGTCGGAATCCGAGTCTGGCCCGGATAGCCGCGGAGGTTCACGTGCACTTCCTGGACGGCCCCTCCGCTCGCTTCGAACCAGGCCCAGCTCACGAGGTAGGAGCGGTCCGGATCCACGGAGCGACCGTTGAAGAACGGCCCGCCGAATCTCCCCACGAGCGGCTGCGGAAACCACGAGGGGCAGTAGACGGGGGCCTTGATCTCGTTCGCGAGCTTCTGCCAACTCGCCAGCGACGACTTCGGACATGTCGGTGGCGAAGGCGCTGCGGCGGGCTCGGCGGACGGCGCCGACGAGTCGTCCCCGCCACCGCAGCCGGTGACGGCGACCGCGAGCGCGGCGACGAGCAATCCAAAGACGAGGAACCCGACGCCCTTCCGCAGATTCATGTTCTCTCCCAGGTGACCCGGTGCATAGACGCGCCGCAAGGTAGCAGCATGGGGGAAACGACGTCCCCCATGTACCCCCTTGCCTCTGCGTGGGGGGAAACGATGTTTCCCCCCAACGAACCCCCTCTTGCTCTCGCAGCGAACCAAGTCGCCGCATTTGGCCTCCCGGTGGGCAAAGCCCGCCTCCGGCCGCACGCCACCACTGACAGATCAGCCGATCACGATGCCGGAGGTGGGGGTCGAACCCACACGTCCCGAAGGACACGGGATTTTGAGTCCCGCGCGTCTGCCAGTTCCGCCACTCCGGCGAGCAAAGACGATCGTAGCGCTGACCGAAGCGCCCGCCTCGAGGGCCGGAGGCCGGCTCCGCCGGCCGGGAGGCCAGGCGTACCCGTGCTGTGTCACGCCGCGAGGGAGGGGGCTCGTGGGGGAACCGTCGGTTCCCCCACGCTGACTCGGGTTAGTCTGACGACACGATGCGCCTCGGAGTTCTCACGGGTGGCGGCGACGTTCCAGGGCTGAACCCGTGCATCAAGGCGTTCGTCAACCGGGTCACCGCGGCCGGCCACGAGGTCGTCGGCATCCGTCGTGGATGGGCGGGCCTCCTGCATTACGACGCCGGCGACCCTGCGGCGAGCGAGCATGTGCTGAAACTCGACCCGGCCTTCGTGCGCACGATCGACCGTACGGGCGGAACCGTCCTACACACCTCGCGAACGAATCCCGGTCGAGTCAGCTCGGACCAGGCGCCGGCGGCGCTCCGGGATCAGGTAACCGGCGAGGACCCGTTCGACTTCACCGATCACGTCCTGCGTACGATCGAGCAGCTCGAGATCGATGCGCTCGTGCCGATCGGCGGGGACGACACGCTCTCGTATGCGCTGCGGCTCCACGACGAAGGGGTTCCGGTCATCGCGATCCCGAAGACGATGGACAACGACGTCCACGGAACCGACTACTGCATCGGGTTCTCGACCGCAGTCACGCGCGGCGTCCAGTTCATCCACAACCTCCGAACGAGCGCAGGGAGCCATGAGCGCCTGGCGGTCGTCGAGCTCTTCGGGCGCTACTCGGGAGAGACGTCGCTGGTCACGGCGTACCTCGCCGGTGTCGACCGCGCGGTCATCTCGGAGGTTCCGTTCGATCCCGACCGCTTGGCAGAACTCCTCGTCGCCGACAAGCGTTCGAACCCATCCCGCTACGCGATGGTCACGATCTCCGAGGGCGCGACGGTCGCGAGCGGTGAGCTCATGGTCACGGGAGACGCCGACGCCTACGGCCACCGCAAGCTCGGCGGGATCGGCCAGCTCCTCGGCGAGGCGCTCCACGAGCGCACCGGCGAGGACATCATCTACCAGCAGCTCGCCTACCTGATGCGCTCCGGGAGCCCGGACTCCCTCGATTTGATGGTGGCCATGAACTTCGCGGTCATGGCTGCCGACCTCGCGCTCGAGCGAGAGAGCGGCCGGATGGTCTCGCTTCGCAACGGCACGTACACGACCGTCCCGATCTCCGCGACGCGCGAGGGCGTCAAGCGGGTCGACGTGGACGAGCTGTACGACGCCGAGGAGTACCGGCCCAAGGTCCGTCACGTCCTCGGCAAGCCGATGTTCCTCTATTGAGCACCACTCGCCTTCGGCTCGCGGTCGTGGACGCTGGGGGAACCTCCCGGTTCCCCCAGACCCCTTCCACTGGTCCGCTTCGCGGACAAGGCGCTTCGCGCCTTCCAGGAACTGGCCTATGAGCATCTTCGGCGTGCTCACCGGCGGCGGCGACTGCCCCGGGCTGAACGCGGCCATACGCGCGGTAACGCGCAGGCTCATGGCCGACGACCACGACGTCGTCGGCATCCGGAACGGCTGGCGAGGCCTCACGGAGGATGCCGTGGTACCGCTCACGCGGAGAGCGGTCGCCGGGATTCTGCCGCGTGGCGGGACGATTCTCGGAACGTCGGGGTACAACCCGTTTCGCGAGGAGTCGGGCGTGCGGGCGCTCCTCGAGACGACCTCTGCGCTGAACATCGAGGGAGTCGTCGCGATCGGAGGCGAGGGCACCCTGATCGTCGCGCGGCGCCTCCACGCCGAGCACGGCTATCCGGTCGTCGGTGTACCGAAGACCATCGACAACGACCTCGCGGAGACCGATGTCACGATCGGCTTCGACACAGCCGTCCAAATCTGCACCGAGGCGATCGATCGGCTGCACACGACGGCGGAATCGCACAACCGGGTCATGGTCGTCGAGGTGATGGGGCGCAACACCGGCTGGATCGCGGCCGCCAGCGGTATCGCCGGTGGCGCGGACGTCATCCTCGTGCCCGAGGCGCCCACGGCGATCGAGGACACTTGCGACCACATTCGGCGTCGCCACGACCACGGTCGGGACTTTTCGATCGTCGTCGTCGCCGAGGGCTACCAGTTGACCCACCGCTCGGGAGAACAGGAAGCGCCGGTAATCCAGGACCGGGATCGGTATGGGTATGCGCGACTCGGCGGCATCGGGCAGGCCGTTGCCGACGCGATCGAGCGACTGACCGACTTCGAGACTCGCGTGACCGTTCTCGGGCACATCCAACGCGGCGGCACACCAACCGCTCGCGACCGTGTCCTTGCGACACGACTCGGGCTCAAGGCTGCGGAGCTCGCCATAGCCGGGGCGTGGGGTCGGATGGCCGCGGTCCGCGGCAATGAGATCGTCGATGCCTCCCTCGAGGAGGCGACCGCGGCGCGGCGAGGCGTGCCGTCCGCGTGGATCGAGGCCGGACGCATCGTCGCGTAAAGGCGTGAGGCTCGTTGCTAGACGTCCGGCGGATCGGCCGAGACGAGCCCCGCGACGTCTCCAGGCGCGACGAGCACCGCGTCGACGCCCGAGCGCTCGAGCTCAGCGACGTCGTCCGCGGTGGCGTCGTGGAGCTCGGCGATGGCGAGCTTCCCCGCCGGAACGTCGTGGAGCAGCCCGAGGAGGACTGCGAGCGGATCGTCGTCGGAGCCCGGCTCCACCGAGAGCAGGAACACGCCCGGGTCGAACTGCTCGAGCGCGCGCTCGAGATCGTCCGAGTCCAACACCCGGACGACCGGCTCGAGGCCCAGCGCGTTCGCCTCGTCCCACATGGCGAGATCCGAGCGAATGACCACTGCGTCCGCAGCGACCCCACGCGCGTCGAACATGCTGCCGAAGTGAAGGAGCGGGAGCTGAGAGGACGCACGCACAGCGTTCGCGCCGGTTCGCGCAGCCAACCCGTCCGCACCTTGCTTCTCGGCCGCGGCCGCGCTTGCGGCATCCGCTACCTCGACGAGGATCGAGATCCCGTCTCCCTCTGCGATCGCCTGACTGAGCTTGCTCATGGGCCGGCCTCCGGACTATGAGCGTGGAGGGGCGTGGCGAACAGGGAGGTTCCCCACGTCTTCAAGAAGAAGGGGGCTTCGCGGGAGGAAACATGGTTTCCGTTCGCCCTTGCGCTGGCGAACGCGAGCCGAGGGTGAGTGTTGCTCACGAAACCGGATCGTAATCACCGCGATGCAAACTCGGGGAGTCAGCGGTCGTCGTACCTCTGGAATGCGCGTGTTCATCCTGGTGCTGACCGGCCTCCTGCTCAGCGCCGCAGTCGCCGGCGCGCGGACGATCGTCGGGACGCCCGGGAACGATCGACTCGTCGGCACGCCACGCGCGGACAACCTCTTCGGTCGTGCCGGCAACGATCGCATCTCCGGCCTCGCCGGCGCAGATCTCGTCGTCGGAGGCGCAGGTCGTGACTCGGTAGACGCCGGCGCCGGGAACGATCGAGTCTCGATCGAGTACGACGGAGCTCGCGACTCGACGCGTTGCGGCGCCGGGACGGACGTTGTCACCGCCGACCTCCTCGACGCGGTCTCCGGCGACTGCGAGCTCGTCGGTCGTCGACTCTCCCGCGACCCGTACACCAACCCGGAGTCCCAGCACGAATCCGAGGTCGAGCCCGACAGCTTCACGTTCGGGCGCACGACAGTCGCGACCTTCCAGGTCGGCCGCCGGTTCGACGGCGCTTCTACGAACATCGGCTATGCGGTCACGAAGGACGACGGTCGCACGTGGACGAACGGCCTGCTCCCGGGGCTCACGGTCGCGAGCAAGCCGGCCGGCTCGAACGCCCGGGCCAGCGACCCGGTCGTCGTCTACGACGCGGCGAACAGCGTCTGGCTCATCTCGACACTGGCAATCGACGGGCAAACGACCCGGCTGGCGATCAACCGCTCGGCCGACGGCTCGACGTGGGGCAATGCGCTCGCCGCAGCCGAGGAGGTCGCTGCGCAGGGCATTGCTTTCGACAAGAACTGGATCACCTGCGACAACACTCCGACGTCGCCTTACTACGGGCGCTGCTACCTCACGTACACGCACTCCTCCGACGACGACATGCTCGCCGTTACCACCACGACCGATGGCGGGCTCACGTGGTCTCCCCCGACCGACATCGGAGCGAGGCCGGCCGTGGGGGTGTTTCCGGTCGTCCGGCCTACCGGCGAGCTCGTCGTCGTCTATCTCTGGGAAGTGCAACCGTTCGCCATCGCGTCCTCGCGCTCGACGGACGGCGGCGCGTCGTTCGCCCCTCCAGTCCGGATCGCGGAGGTCGGGGCGTTCTCCTGCGGGATACGAGACTTCCGCGTGTTCCCTTTGCCCTCCGCCGACGTCGATTCCGCTGGGCGCGTATGGGCTGCATGGCACGACTGCCAGGGGCCGCGCGCCCCTGCCAACGACATCTTCGTAGCCACGACCTCCGACGGCGCCTCGTGGACCGGCGCGACGCCCGTCACCGCCGGACGTAACGCTGTACTCCCCGCCATCGGAATCGATGCGACGAGCGGCCGCGTTGCGATCGTGTACCACCGGGTCGGGCCGTCTGGCGTGGACGTCGAGCTCGTCGAATCGCAGGGTGACAGGACGCGGTGGGGTGCGGCACGGCGGCTCTCCGCCCAGTCGATGCAGCTCACGTGGATGCCCGATACGACCTCCGGACGAATGCTCGGGGACTACATCTCCGTTCACTACGCGGGTGGGCGGCCACTCGTGGTGTGGGTGCTCGCCTCGGAGCCCGTCGGCCCGAGTCTCCGCCAGGCGGTCTACGCAACACGCGGCTAACCGCCCACGACCTTTGGCGTCGTGCGGAACCCTGCACTACCTCCCGGCATCCGGTCTCGGCCAAGCGTCGCGCGCATGTTCGGCGAAGTCCGACGCCTCGTTCGGATCGGGAAGGACCCTGCGATCGAACATCTCGACTTGAAGGCGGCATGCGTGCTTGCCGTCGTGCTCGCTCATCCGAGACGTCGTGACGGGCTGCACAACGAAGTGAATGTGCCCGGGGACAGCGTGCATGTGCGACCACAACGTGACGTACACCTGCTCGGGCGACTCGAGGCGCGTTACGACCTCCGCCGCCTGCCGCAACACGATTCCCATCTCGGCCGACTCGACAGAGCTGAGGTCGGCGACGTGAACCACGTGTCGCTTCGGCTTCACTATCAGCGTTCCGACGCCGAGCGGCCCGATGCAATGGTCGACGAACCAGTGCTCCGTCTCGTGGATGCATCCGCCCGGTGCCGTCCTCGCGCGAATCGAGTCGCACGCTGCACATGCCGTCACTGCGTCGACTCCGCTGGTCAACGGTCGCTACACACCCCAGCGACTCAGAGACCTATCGGGTGCCAGACGGTCTTCAGCTCGAGGAAGGCCTCGATCTCCCACGGGCTCTGAACGTCGGCGGACGAGCGGACGACGCGCTTAACGTTCTCGGCAGCGAGCCGCTCGAGCTCGGCCGTATTCCCGTCGACGCCGGTCAGATCGATCGCGTTGACGTCCATGTGCCCGGCGAGCCACGGTGCGAGCTCGTCTCGGAACCCGGTCAGGATGTTCACCGTTCCGCCGGGAAGATCCGATGTGGCGAGCGCTTCGGCGAGCTCGATCGCAGCAACCGGATGGGCATCGGACGCAACCACGACCACCGCGTTGCCCCCCACGATCGCCGGTGCGATCCGCGAGACGAGGCCGCCGAGAGCCGGGTCGGTGGGTGCAAGAATCGCAACGACACCGGTGGGCTCCGGAACGGTGAAGTCGAAGTAGGGCCCGGCGACCGGGTTCGAGCTCCCGAATACCTGCGCAAGCTTGTCGGCCCAGCCCGCGTACCAGACAACACGGTCGATCGCGGCTTGGACCTCCTCCCCTCCGGAGCATGCGCGCTCGAGGTCGGTGGCTCGGGCCTCCATCATCTCCGCGATCCGGTAGAGGATTTGACCCCGGTTGTAGGCCGTCATGCCAGCCCAGATGGGGAACGCGGCGCGAGCTGCGCGGACGGCGTCGCGGGCATCTTTGCGCGAGGCGCGTGCCATGTTCTGGCCCTCTGCCTCGAACGTGCGCCCGGACTCGGAGCGAGGGAACGCACCGCCGACGTAGAGCTTGTAGGTCTTCTTGACGGAGAGGCGGGTCACGGGAACGCGTTCCCGCGGGGGCTCGTGTGCACCGATTGGCACAGCATTGGCGCAATCTTGGGCGAGTTTCGTTTCCCTTCGTCCGATAGCATCGACGCCGGGTGGAGGGTGGCCAACCACCCCACCCTGGGTGGGGAGTGGGGACGAGAACGCAAGAACTGCGGCGTCGTCATTCGAGCCTCAGGTACGGCTCGAGGCCGTGCCGCCCGCCCTCACGACCGAAGCCGGACTCCCGGTAGCCGCCGAACGGCGACGTCGGATCGAATCTGTTGAAGGTGTTCGCCCACACGACCCCCGCGCGCAACCGCTCGACCATCCACAGGATGCGCGAGCCCTTCTCGGTCCAGACCCCGGCCGACAACCCGTAAGGCGTGTTGTTCGCCTTCTCGACCGCTTCCTCGGGCGTCCGGAAGGTGAGGACGGAGAGAACCGGCCCGAAGATCTCCTCCTGCGCGATCCGGTAGCTCTGCGCGACGTTCGTGAAGAGCGTCGGCACGAACCAGTAGCCACGCTCGGGCAACTGGCACACGGGCTGGTAGATCTCGGCGCCCTCCTCCTCCCCGCTCGCGACG
>JAERMP010000140.1 GCA_016844515.1 Thermoleophilia bacterium
CTTCATCCGCCGATAGCCCCTCGCGAAGGAGCGAAAGCCCTCCCGGCCCGTACCGCGGATTCGCCTTGGCCTGTGTCGCGATGGCGCCGACCAACGGCTCGGCCCACGGCACGACACAGCCCACCGCGAGGAACTTCGACTGAACCGCCACGCCCCACTGCTGCGCCTCGTGGTCGCAGGCACAGATCGAATACGTCGAGACGACCGGGCTAGCCGTAGGTCATCTCCCCGAGGTTCAGCGAGAGGAGCGGCTCGTCGCGGACGAGCGCGCAGGAAACAGCGCCGAGCGAGAGCGCGGCGTGAACCTCCTCGGCCGTCGATGCGCGTACGACCACGGGCGTCCCCGCCTCGTGCGCCGCGTGGATCGCGGCAAGGTCGGAGACGTCCTCGAGCACGAGCGCGCCCTCGAGCTCGATCGTTCCCTCGAGTGCGATCTCCGGCACCTTGCGACCGGTCGCGCCGAACCAGCGCTCGCGGGTCACAGCGTTAGCGTCTCCCCGGGCTCGGGCGACAGCACTTCGACGCCGGGGGGCGCAAGCTCTCGTAGCGCATCCGGAGTTCCCGTCAGCAGCGAGAACGTGCCGTAATGGCACGGCACGACCCGCACGACCCCGAGCAGCTCGATGGCGACCGCTGCTTCGCGCGGCCCCATCGTGTAGTGGTCGCCGATTGGGAGCACGGCGATGTCCGGCGAGTAGATGCGGCCGATCAGGGACATGTCGCCGAAGACGTTCGTGTCGCCGGCGAAGTAGATCTTGAACCCGTCCGCCAGCTCGAGGACGATGCCGCAGGGCTCGCCCGCATAGGTGCCGTCCGGAGTGCTCGAAGAGTGGTTCGCGCTCGTGAGCGTGACCTTCACCCCTTCGACGGTGCTCGTCCCGCCCTTGTTCATCGAGTTCGTCTGCCCGTCGTCTGCGACCCCCTGGCCGGTGAGCCAGCCGCGCAGCTCGACCTGCGCAACGACGGGGCAGCCGTGGCGCTGGTGAATCGGCACGGTGTCACCGACGTGGTCACCGTGGCCGTGTGTGAGCAGGATGAGGTCGCAGCGCTCCGGCTCGAGCTCGCTAGCGGGGCACTTCGGGTTCCCGTTCAGGAACGGGTCGACGTAGATGCGCTTGCCGCCCGGGGTGTCGACGCGGAAGGCCGAGTGCCCGAGCCATGTGAGTTCGGTAGTCATGGTTGAAATCTAGAACGGAAGCGACGAGGCTGCATCGGCTGCGGCGTCAAGAATCGGCTGGGCGGCGAAGAACGACCCAACCGTGACGAGCACCGCGGCACCGACGTGACGAGCACCGCGGCACCGACGGCGACGCCGAGTGCTGGATCGGACGGCGGTGATCCGCCGGCGGGCGCGAGTCCGAGCTCTCCACCAGTTCGCATGTACATCCAGCGCACGACATTGAGGTAGTACGCGAGGGAAACGGCTGTGGCGGCGACTCCGAAGAGAACGAGCCACCAGTCGCCGGAGTCGTACGCGGCCGAAAAGACGAACAACTTCCCGAACAGACCGCCCGTCAGCGGGAAGCCGGCCATGCCGAGCATGAAGGTCCACATCGCGATTCCGTAGAACGGACGCTCCCAGCCGAGGCCGGCGAGCGACTCGAGCGTCACGGGGCGCTGAAGCTCGCGCTCGCGAGCTGCGACCACCGCGAAGGCGCCGACAGACATCGCGGAGTAGGGGACGAGGTAGTAGAGGAGCGCCTCGGCGCCACGCTCCGAGTCTGCGGCGATCGCCATCAGCATGAAGCCGGCGTGCGAGATCGAGGAGTACGCGAGCATTCGCTTCACATCGCGTTGCGCCAGCGCTGCGAGATTGCCCCACGCGAGCGAGACGCACACGAGCACCGCCACCGCGATCGTCCAGATCTCGCTCTGGTCGGGGAAGGCAGTGACGAGCACGCGCAGCATCACGACCATCGCGGCAGTCTTGGTCGCCGCAGACATGAAGGCCGTCACCGAGGTGGGCGCGCCCTGATAGACGTCGGGCGTCCACATGTGGAACGGCGCGGCCGAGACCTTGAAGGCCAGTCCCGCCAGGATCATCGCGAGGCCGGCGAGGAGGAAAACGTCGTCCGTGGGGTTGGCGGCGGCGATCTCGGCGAATCCGAGCTCGCCCGTCGCCCCGTAGACGAACGCTGACCCGAAGAGCAGAACCGCAGACCCGAAGCCGCCGACGATGAGGTACTTCAGGCCCGCCTCGAGCGAGGTCGCGCGCTCGGTGTCGAGCGCGACGAGGATGTAGAGGCAAAGCGAGAACCACTCGAGCCCGAGGAAGAGCGTCATGAGGTTCTCGGCGCTGACGAAGAACACCATCCCGGCGCCGGCCGCCGCGAGCAGCGCGTAGTACTCGCCGTGGTTGTCGCGGCGCCGCTCGGCCCAGGAGACGAGCACGACCACGGCACCAGTCACCGCGAGGATGACCTGCGTCAGAGCGGCGAGTTGATCGCGCACCATCGACCCGTCGAGGAGCACTTCGGGGGTCGGCGTCTCGTCGAAGACGACCCCTGCGAGCACTGCCGCCAGCACGAACCCGATGAGCGCGACCGAGGCTGTGACGCTCTTCCGCATCCAGTCGGGGACGATCACGGCGGCGAGGAGCGCGACCCCGGATGCACCGAGCAGCGCAACCGCCGGCGAGAGCGCGAGCCAGTCGACGGTCGGCGTGTCGATCACTTGAACGCCTCCGCGATCGACTGAGCCGCGTCGTTGCCCGGGAACGAGCTCTGACTGATGAGCGCAGGCCACGCGGAGAGGACGAGAAGGACGAGAAGCATCGGCAGCACGAGCGCGAGCTCCCCAGGTCGCAGGTCGAGAGCTTCGTCACGCACGGCCGACCCGGGCTTCACGTGCAGGACCGCCGAGACGACGCGAAGGGTGTACATCGCGGCGAGGATGACCCCGAGCGCGACGACGGCCGAGTAACCCCAGCCCTGGTCGTAGACCCCGGCCATGATCAGGAACTCGCCCGCGAAGGTCGCAGAGCCCGGCACCGCGAGCGCGATCATCCCAGCGACGATCACGACGGTCGCAAGCACCGGCCGTCCGCGCGCCATCCCTCCCAGTGCCCTCAGCTCACCCGTCCCGCAGCGGTGCTCGACCATGCCGACGAGCAGGAACATGCTGGCCGAGATCAGGCCGTGGGCGACAGACTGGAGGACGGCACCGTCGAGTCCGAGGTCGTCGAAAGCGAAGATGCCGAGCGTGATGAGCCCCATCTGCGCCATCGACGAGTACGCGACGACGCCCCGCAGATCTGGCGCACGGAAGGCTAGGAGCGACCCGTAGACGAGCCCGGTGGCTGCGAGCACGAGGATGACTCCCGAGAGATCGTCGGCCGGCTCGGGGAACTTCGGGAGCCCGATCCGCAGGAACCCGTAGATCGCGGTCTTCGAGACGACGGCAGACAGAACGGCCGCCACCTCGACAGGAGCTTCGCGGTACGCCAGGGGTAGCCAGCCGTGAAACGGGAAGAGCGGCGCCTTGATCGCGAACGCCACAGCGAAGCCGAGGAAGATCCACACGTTGTCGCTCGTCCCCGACTCGAGCAGGCTGAATGTCCCTTGCGTGACGCCGAACGCGACGACCGACGCGAGCATCAGCAGCGAGCCGGCCATCGTGTAGACGACGAACGTGAGCGTCGCAGCCTGGCGCCGCGCACCGCCCCAGACGCCGACGAGGACGTAGAGCGGGATCAGCATCGCCTCGAACGAGGCGTAGAAGAGGAGCAGATCCTGCGCTGCAAACGTCGCGACGACCGCACCGGTGAGGAAGAGCATCAGGGCGTGGTATGCCCGCGGGCGGTCGCGCCCGACCCACATCGCGTAGCCGATCGCTGCGGCGGAGACGATGGCGGCTGCTCCCGTCAGCCAGAGCGAGAACCCGTAGAAGCCGACCGAGTAGGAGATCCCGAGGCTCTCGACCCACTCGCGGGACGTTCCGAGCTGCAGGCCGCCTTCGTCGAAGTCGAAGCGAGAGGCGGCGACGATCCAGAGGCCGACCTCCATGAGCGCCACGAAAAACGCGAGCCCTGCGGTTGTGGTGCGCGGAAGCGGAGCGACAGCGACGACAAGGGCGCCGATGATCGGAAGCAGGATGAGGGCGGTGGTGAGCACGACTAGCTAGCGCACCGCCACGAATACGACGACGAGAACAAAGACGCCGAAGGCGATCGCAACCGCGTACGTCCGCAGGAGCCCTGACTGCACGCGAGCTACCTCGCCGCCGACCTGAATCGTCCCCGAGCCGATCCCGTCGAGCGAGCGCTCGATCACGGGCTCCTCGAAGTTCTTTCGAAGGGCGGTCGAGATCGCGACTGCCGGACGGTAGAAGAGAGCGTCATACAGCTCGTCGAAGTAGAGCTTGTGCTCGAGAACGCGCCAGGCGCCGGGGCTCGTGACGAGCTGGCGGCCTGCCCGGAACGCGCGCCGGGCGAGGAAGATTCCGATCAACCCGAGCGTCACGGCGATCGCGCTCGTTCCGTAGTCCTGCGCGACTGTCGGCTCGACGAGAGACTCGGCCGTCTCGTCGATCCAGTGGAGGAACGGCTCCCAGACCCCCGGGATCACGACGAGCCCGCCGATCGTGGCGAGCACTGTGAGAACGCCCACGGGGATGAGCATCGAGCGCGGTCCCTCGCCGTGCCCGTCGTGAGCGCGTCCGGCCACGAGCTCGCTCTGCTCACCGCGAAAGACCGTGTAGTACAGCCGGAAGGCGTATGCGCCGGTGAGCAGCGCACCGACGAGTCCGGCGACAAAGAGCGTCCAGCCGAGCGCTCCGCCGGTCGCGAGAGCCGAGGAGATGATCCCGTCCTTCGACCAGAAGCCGGCAAAGATAGGGATTCCTGAGAGGGAGAGGACGCCGGCGAGGAACGCGATGTGGGTCCTCGGCATCACGGCCTTGAGCCCGCCCATCTTCCGGATGTCCTGCTCGCCCCCGAGGTGGTGGATCACGAGGCCGGCCGACATGAAGAGGAGCGCCTTGAAGAACGCGTGGGTCATCAGATGGAAGATCGCGTAGCCGTAGGCGCCGATCCCTGCGGCCATGAACATGTAGCCGATCTGCGACATCGTCGAGTAGGCGATGACGCGCTTGATGTCCCACTGCGCGAGCGCAACGACCCCCGCCACGAGCAGCGTGACGGCACCGAGGATGGCCGCGAGGTGCTGAATGTCGGGAGCGGCTTCGAAGATCGGGCTCGCGCGCACGAGCAGGTAGACGCCGGCCGTCACCATCGTCGCCGCGTGGATGAGCGCGGAGACCGGTGTGGGGCCTTCCATGGCATCCGGGAGCCATGTGTGGAGCGGGATCTGCGCGGACTTCGCGACGGCGCCGCCGAGCAAGCCGAGTGCGACGAGGTTCACGGTCGTGGACGACATCGACCCGACGTCCTCGAAGACGCCGAAGAGCTCGAGCGTTCCCGTCTCCCAGATGAGCAGGACGCACGCGAGCGCGAACGTCGCGTCGCCGATGGCGTTCATCACGAACGCCTTCTTGGCCGCGGCGACGGCCTCGGGCCGCTTGTGCCAGAACCCGATCAAGAGGTAGGACGCCAGGCCGACAAGCCCCCAGCCGACGAGCAGCAGGAGGAAGTTCCCCGCCTCCACCAGCATGAGCATCGAGAAGACGAAGATCGACATGTACGCGAAGTACCGACGCTCTTCCTCGTCGCCGGCCATGTAGCCCATCGAGTACCAGACGATCAGGCCGCCGACGCCGGAGACGATGAGCATCATCACGCTCGAGAGCGGGTCCACCAGGATCTGGAAGCCGACCTCGAAGTCGCCTGCGGCGAGCCATGTGTACGCGGTCGAGACTCGTTCGCGATCGACTGGGTCAGCAGCCCACAGCCCGAAGAGCGCGCTGAGCGCTCCCCCGAACGCCGCGAAGGTCGTCAGCGTGGAGATCCAGCCCGCCGTACGTCGAGAGATGCGCCCGCCGGCGAGGGTGATCGCGAGCGCGCCGGCGAGCGGCGCGAGCAGACAGATCCAGGCGCCGGCTATCACTTATCCGCGGAGCGCACTTGCCTGGTCGACGTCGAGAACGATGCGGCGCCGTGCCATGGCCACGATCAGGCCGAGCCCGATGGCGACCTCGGCCGCTGCGACCGCCATCACGGAAAGCGCGAATATCTGTCCGTCCAGATCGCCCTGCTGGCGTGCGAACGCGATGAGCGTGAGGTTCGCCGCGTTGAGCATGATCTCGAGCGAGAGCAGGACGATCAGCGGGCTCCGCCGCATCATCACCCCCAGCGCTCCGATCCCGAACAGGAGTGCGGCGACGATGAGGTACCAGCCGATGTCCGGCCCGTCCATCAGGCGCTCTCCTCCTTCTCGGGTGTCGTTCCCAGCACGACGCCACCGATTGCGGCGACGAGCAGCACGATCGACGTGATCTCGAACGCGAGCAGGTGGTCAGTGAGGAAGAGCTCGCCGATCTCCGCCGGGCTGCCGAAGGAGTCCGACACTTCCGCCGGCTCCTGCAGGTTGTCTCCCCACGCGAGCCCGACGACGACGAGGACCTCGACGAGGAGGGCGGCTGCGGCGACGACCGCGGCTGTCCGTAGGAGCGGCGGTCCTCCCGCCCACGGTGCGTCCGCGCGGCCCCCGAGATACGCGACCACGAAGAGGAACATGACCATGACGGCACCCGCGTAGACCAGCACCTGGGCGGCTGCGAGGAACTCCGCGGCCAGTAGGAGGTAGAGGACTGCGAGCGAGGCGAGGTTCCCGATGAGCGCCAGGGCCGAGTAGAAGGGGTTGGTCACGCTCACGACGGCGATGCCACTCGCAAGGCACCCGCCCGCAGCGAGGAACCAGATGACCCAGACGAGGACGTTGCCCATCACTCACTGCAGAGCAGAATCCGCTCGCGCGGATTCCGGTCGTTGGTTGATGCTGGGGGAACCTCCCTGTTCCCCCAGACGCCCTCCACTGGTCCGCTTCGCGGACAAGGCGCTTCGCGCCTTCCCTAAAGGCGTCCGCTTCGCGGCCGCTGTGTCGGTGGTGATCCCGGTCACGTCTAACTCCTGGTCTTGTAGGCGGGCTCGGGAGTGTCGAACTTCTCGCGATCAGCGACCGGCACGCGCTTGATCGGCTCGGCGAGGAGCATGTCCTTGGTGTAGATGAGGTCGTCGCGGGAGTACTCCGCGATCTCGAACTCGTTCCCGAGCGTGATGGCGTCGAACGGGCAGGCGAGCTCGCAGTAGCCGCAGAAGATGCAGCGGCTCAGGTTGATCTCGTAGATCCTGGCGTAGCGCTCGCCCGCGGAGACGCGGTTCTCGGCGGTGTTCTCCTCGGCAACCCGCACTTCTCCAGTCCGTTCTCGTGCTTCCAGAGACGGTGGCGCCCGCGGAAGCGTGGGTACACCGGGCGCTTGTACTCCGGATACTGCTGCGTGATCGGCCTGCGGAAGATCTGCCGGAAGGTCACGCCGAATCCCTTCAAGGTGCCGAACGGCTGCGGCATCTAAACGGCCACCACCACGATCGCCGTGACGATGGCGTTCAGGATCGCGACGGGCAGGAGGATCTTCCAGCCGAAGCGCATCAGCTGGTCGTAGCGAAGACGCGGCAAAGTGGTACGCATCCAGATGAACAGGAAGAGGAGCAAGAGGAGCTTGCCGATGAACCAGAGCGGGCCAGCCCAAGTGGCGCCGTCCCAGCCGGGGCCGTGCCAACCGCCGAGGAAGAGCGTCACGCAGAGTCCGGAGAGCGTGATCAGGTTGATGTACTCGGACATCGAATAGAGCCCGAAGCGCATTCCGCCGTACTCGGTGTGGTAGCCGGCCACGAGCTCCTGCTCGGCTTCGGGAAGGTCGAAGGGCGCGCGAGCCGTCTCGGCCGTGCCCGCCAGGAAGAAGACGACGAGCCCGACGAACTGGGGCACCGCGTACCAGACCGTGTCGGACTGCGCGGCGACGATCTCGGTGAGCGATAAGGACTTCGCCATGATCACGACGCCGAGCACGGAGAGTGCGAGCGAGACCTCGTACGAGACGAGCTGCGCGCACGTACGCATGGAGCCGAGGAGCGCGTACTTCGAGTCCGACGACCAGCCACCGATGATGAAGCCGTAGACCCCGACCGAGCCGATGGCGAAGATCAGAATCAGCGCGATGTCGATGTCCGCGACCTGACCGGGGATGTAGACACCACCGATCTCCCAGCCGGGCCCGAACGGAATGACCGAGAACGTCGTGAGCGCCGTGAACGCGGCCAGAAAGGGCCCGAGGACGTAGAGCCAGTCGATCGCGGCGGCTGGTTGGAAGCTCTCTTTGTTGAGCAGCTTGAGGAGGTCGGCTATGGGCTGCAGAAGACCGTACGGGCCGGCTCGGTTCGGCCCGTAGCGGAGCTGCATCCGCGCCATGATCTTGCGCTCGGCGAGCGTGAGGTACGCGAACGTGACCATCACGAGGTTGATGACCACCAAGGCCTGGATGAGGCTCACGTACCACTCGACGTGCATCGGCACTAAGCCTTCACCACCTCGACGGCAGCGTGCAGGTCGGAGGCGTGCTCGTCGGCAATGCGCGCAACCCCTTCGATCAGCTTGCGGTTCACACGCGCTCGGAGCTCGACGGACGTTCCGTTCGAGCGGACGAGGACGGTGTCGCCCGATGCGATTCCGCGTCGCTCGGCGTCGGCGGCCGCCAGCTCGACCTCGGCATGCGGTCGCTGGAACTCGAGCTGCGCGACGCGCTCGACCGCAGGCCCCGAGAACAACGACCGAAGGCGCTGCAGGCGCAGCGCGTCGTCAGCGGTCTCGTGTGAGAGGGTCGGCGACCCCGCCGTCGAGGAGCTGGCTGGCGCCGGAGTCTCGTAGGCATGGCGGGCGGGAAGCGGGGCATGGAGGCCGAGATCGTCCAGCGACAGGTCGCGAAAGAGATGTCCGGCTAGCTCTTCGAACACACCTGGCGCCTCCGGCGCGAGCACGACGTCGAAGCGGGCCCCAAGCTTCGCAATCCAGGCGAGCTCGTCTGGGCAGGGAGGCGGCACGGCGCGACGGAGCCGCTGCACACGGCCCTCGAGGTTCATCGTCGTGCCGTCTCGTTCGAGCGCGGCCGTCGACGGAAGAATCAGGTCGGCCCAGCCTCCCGCGAGCTCGTGGAACATCGTCAGGACGATGACGCGCTCGGCCTGCTCGGCGAGCGCGCGAACGCTCGGGTCGGCCGCGGCGTCGTCGCCGGACACGATCAGCAGCTCGATCGGCTCCGGATTCGCGTCGTCCGCATCTGCTGACGCCGCCCAGGCAGCCGCGGCACCGAGCGCGTTCGCGGTCGCGGGAAGATGGAAGGCTCCGGAGCCGGGCTTCTCTTCGAGCCCGAGCTCGTGCGCGAGCTCGGCGAGGCGCGCGCCCCCGCCGCCGCCCGGCCCGGACCAGATGAGAACCGCGCGCTCGGTGGCACGCAGCCTCTTGCCGAGAGCGTTGCGCGGAGTCGCGAGCTCTTGACAGCGAGCGGCCGCGCCGCCCGGCTCCGTCGCGAGGTCACCTGTCGGCGAGCACACGACGATCTCGGCGCCGCGGCGGCGTGCTTCCTTGATCCAGAGGTCGACTATCGGCGCCCGCTCGACGACCGGATCGTCGCCGACCACGACGATGATCTCGGCGTCACCGATCGCGCTGAGCGGCAGGCGGAAAGCCTCGAGGGCGGTCGATGTCGCCTCGGGCATGACCGCGGAATGTGCTCCGAGGCCACCGCGGAGGAGCCGCCCCAGCGCATACGCGATCTCGGTCGTCTCCGATCCCGACAGCGCGGTAACGGTCGCGTCGCCCGCGTGGCGCAGCATCTCCTCGGCGGAGTCGAGCGCCTCGTCCCAGGTGATCTCCTCGAGCCCTTTCTTCCCGCGGCGCAGCGGCGTCGTGATCCGATCCTCCGCGCGGAGGTGTGGGTACGTGAAGCGGCCTTTGTCACAGAGCCAGCCGCGATCGATCTCGGGGTGGTTGCGGGAGAGGATCCGCTTCACCTTCCCCTCGCGGATCGTCGCCGAGACGTTGCATCCGACCGGGCACGCGGTGCACACGGTCGGCACGTTCTGGATGTCCCAAGGCCGCGCTTCGAAGCGGTAGAGCGTTGAGGTGAGCGCTCCGACGGGGCAGAGCTCGATCACGTTGCCCGAGAACGGCGAGCGGTACGCCTCGTCCTCGAACGTGGCGATCTCGGTACGCGCGCCACGGTTCCGGGCGATCAGCTGTCCGTCCTCGGCGACGTCCTCGGAGAAGCGCGTGCAGCGATAGCAGAGGATGCAGCGCTCCCTGTCGAGCGCGATCAGCGGCGAGACCGGGATCGGCTTGTCGACCGTGAGCTTGGGGAGCGTCATCCGCGTGTTCCCGGGCCCGTAGCGAAACGCCAGATCCTGGAGCGGGCACTCGCCGCCCTTGTCGCAGACGGGGCAGTCGAGGGGGTGGTTGACGAGGATGAACTCGAGCGTCGACTCCTGTCCTTCGGCCGCCTTCGCCGACGTCGCGGCCGTGCGGATGACCATGCCGTCGGAGACGGTGAGCGTGCATCCGGCCTGGAGCTTCGGCATCCCCTCGATCTCGATCAGGCACATGCGGCAGGCCCCCACAGGCGGGCCGAGGCGGGGCTCGTAACAGAAGACCGGGATCTCGACTCCGGCGGCCTGTGCAGCCTCGACGAGCCCCGTGCCCTTCGGCACCTCCACGGTGCGGTCGTCGACCGTGACAGCGACGATCGCCACGGCGTTCATCTCCGTCGCGCTCATCCGGCGGCCTCGCTCCACGCCTTGTAACAGACTGTTACTTGGAAGGTCACGCGGACACCGTCGTCGTCTCGTGCCCGTGGCTCCCGTGCATCGCCGAGGGGGCGAGGATCCCCTCGAGCGACGAGTCGCCGTCGAACGGGCACCGACCGAGGTCGATGTGCGCCTGGTACTCGTCGCGAAAACGGTCGACGTAGCTCAGCACCGCGATCGCGTCGGAGTCGCCGAGCGGGCACAGGCACTTGCCCAGGATTCGATCGCAGACGGAGAGCAGGAGGTCGAGATCGGGCTGCGATGCGCGACCCTCCTCGATCTTCTGGAGGATCTGCGTCAGCCAGCGCGTTCCGACACGGCAGGGTGTGCACTTCCCGCACGACTCGTGCTCGTAGAACTGGGAGACCCGGATTCCGAGCTGCACCATGCAGCAGCGCTCGTCGATGACGATCACCCCAGCCGATCCGATCGAGGAGCCGACCTGCACGAGCGAGGTGAAGTCGAGAGGTGTATCGATCTCCGCTCCGGTCAAAACCGAGGTGGACGAGCCGCCAGGGATGATCGCCTTGAGCTCGCGCCCGCCGGGTACGCCTCCGCCGACGTCGTAGATCAGCTCGCGCAGCGTGATCCCGTGCGGCAGCTCGTAGTTCCCAGGGTTCACGACGTCTCCCGAGAGCGAGAAGACGCGCGTGCCGGTCGAGCTCTCCACGCCGAGCTTCGCGTACTCGGTGGCGCCCAGCTCGAGCACCGAAGTCACGGTCGTGATCGACTCGACGTTGTTCACGGCGGTGGGCGCGGCGTAGAGACCGGCGATCGCAGGGAACGGCGGCTTCGTCCGCGGTTGGCCGCGCTTGCCCTCGAGCGACTCGAGCAGCGCCGTCTCCTCGCCGCAGATGTACGCACCTGCGCCGCGATGGATGACCACGGTGACGCCGCCCAGCAGGTCGGCCTTGCGCATCGCGTCCAGCGACGCGCGGAGCACCTCGAACTCTTGCTCGTACTCGCCGCGGATGTAGACGAACACGTGCTGCGAGGAGATCGCATGGGCTGCGATGAGACATCCCTCGAGGAAGCGGAACGGGACGCGGAGCATGATCTCGCGGTCCTTGAACGTCCCGGGCTCCGACTCGTCGGCGTTGACGACGAGGTAGTGCGGCTTCGCGAGCTGCTCGGGCTTGGGCACGAACGCCCACTTGCGGCCTGTGGGGAAGAACGCGCCTCCGCGCCCGCGGAGTCCCGAGGCCTCGAGCTCGGCGATGACGTCGTCAGGTGCCATGGAGCGTGCTTTCCGTAGCGGTGCAAACCCCCCGGTCGCTTCGTAGTCCTCGATCCGGGTGAGGGCGCCGCCGTCCGTGCCGGCGAACACGATCTGCGGCCGGGAGCTCCTACTAGGCACGGAGCTCCTCGACGATCCCGGGGACGTCAGACGCCTGGACGTGCAACCTGTGGCGGTTGTCGATCGCGACGACCGTCGCCCAGCCGCAGCCTCCCAGGCACTCGACGGCGCCGAGCGTGAACGCGCCGTCTTCCGAGGTGGAGCCGGCGTCGACTCCCAACTCCCGCTCGAAGGCCTCCACGACCTGCTGCGCACCCGAAAGCGCGCACGAGACGTTCGTGCAAACCTCGACGACCGTGCGGCCGACCGGCTCGAGGCGGAACTGGTCGTAGAACGACGCGATCGAGAGGCAGTACGCGGGTGTGAGGTCGAGTGCGTCGGCGACTTCGCGGAGCGCCT
>JAERMP010000141.1 GCA_016844515.1 Thermoleophilia bacterium
GAGCCGGATCGTCGCGCGCGGCAGCGTCTTCTCGTAGACGATCGTCTCGAAGCCGAGCTCGGCGGGGTCGCGGGGGTGCGGATGCGTTGGCTCGGTCACTCGACCGAAGCGAAGTGGACGGTGAACGGGATCCCCATCGCCACTGCGTCCTTGCCCGTCTCCATGAACTCAGGCGTGCGAGCAGCGATCTTGAAAGCGTCCATGTCCGGGAACTCCCACTCGGCGTAGTGCTTGAAGCGAGGCTCACCCATGGGTGTTCCGAACACGCTGCCGTGCCGGAACGTGCCCCCCTCGACCCGGCGACATAGCTCGGCATGCTGCTCGAAGCGCTCCTGGTCTGGCTCTTGCTCGTAGACGACGAACACTCGAATCACGTCGGGCTCCTTCCTGTCCTGGAGAGCTTGAGCGTATAGCGTCCGCGTCGTGAGCTCGACCGCCTTCGCCGCAGTCCTCGCCAGTGCGGCGGGGCTCGGCGGCGCAGTCCAGATCGCTGTCCAAGGACGTCTCGGCGACAGAGTCGGGAGCTTGGAGGCAGTCGCCACAGCCTCGCTCATCGGAGGTCTGGTCGCGCTCGCGGTGCTGCTCCTCGCACGCCGCTCGCTGGCGGGCATCGGGGAGGCGCTCGGCTCCCCGAAGTGGATGCTGCTAGGCGGCTTCATGAGCGCACTCATCATCCTCGCGATCACGGTCGCGGGGCCGCGCATCGGCATCGTGGCGACAACGTCTGTCCTGATCGCGGCTCAGTTCACGCTCGCGACCGCCATCGACCGCTACGGCTGGTTCGGCGTGGAGCGAGTCGCACTCACCTGGACACGGGTGATCGGCATCGGGCTCCTCGTCGTCGGCGCAGCGCTGACCCTCCGCCGGTGAGCGAGAAGAGCGCCCTTGTCGGCCTCGAGCCGGCGCTCGTCTGGGAGCGCTTCGCCGAGTTGACGCAGATCGCACGACCTTCGAAGGAAGAGGAAGCAGCCCGCGAGCACGTGCTGGCGTGGGCCGCCGCGCGCGAGCTCGTCACGAACGTGGACGACGAGGGAAACATCGTCGTCCAGATCCCCGCTTCGGCGGGTCGCGAGAGCGCGCCGATCGTCGTCCTCCAGTCGCATCTCGACATGGTCTGCGAGCGCGATCCCGGCAGCCCGTACGACCCTCGAGAAGGCCGCATCAACGTCGCTGTCGACGGCGACTGGGTGCTCGCGGAGGGAACGACCCTGGGGGCCGACAACGGCATCGGAGTCGCGGCAGCCATGGCCGCGGCGGACGATCCGGGGATCGAGCACGGACCGCTCGAGCTCCTCTTCACCGTGTCCGAGGAACAGGGACTCGACGGTGCGAAGGCGCTCGATCCCTCGCTCGTCTCCGGGCGACTCTTGCTCAACCTCGACGGCACGAGTGACGCCGCCGTGACAGTGGGGTGCGCCGGGAGCGCGCACACATTCGTACGTGTCCAACTCGAGCTCGAGCCTCCTCGCCCGAATCACGTCGCGCTCGAGGTCGTGCTGTCGGGGGCCAAGGGCGGCCATTCGGGCGGCGACATCGCGAGTGGACGGGTGAACGCGATCAAGGCGCTCGGCCGGATCCTCGGGCGCAGCTACGAGCAGGAGCCGTTCCGTCTCGCCCGATTCGACGGCGGCGCGAGTCGAAACGCGATCCCACGCGAGGCTAGGGCCGCAGTGTCGCTCGAGCCTGACGCTGAGCCGGCCTTCCGCGCCGCGGCGGAGCAGGAGCTGGCAGCGCTCCGCGAGCAGTACGCCGGCTTCGACGACGCGCTGGTTCTCTCCGTCGAGCGGATCGCAGAGATGGAGGCAACGGACGAGCCCGCAACTGCTCGGGTGCTCGACCTCGCTGCCACTATTCCGACCGGGGTGATCGCGATGAGCCCGGCGCTTTCTGGAACCGTCGAGACGAGCACGAGCCTCACGGTCGCGACGACCGGCGAAGGCACCCTGACGCTGGCGTCGATGACGCGCAGCTCTAACGCCCGGGCACTCGAAGACGTCGTCGCGACGATCGCAGCCGCCGCTCGATTCGCCGGAGCAAGCATCGAAGTCGTGCGCTCGTATCCACCTTGGCGTCCAGACCTCGAGTCTCGACTCCTCACTGTCTCCAGGGCGACGTTCGAGCGGCTGTTCGGAGTAGAGCCCGCACTCGCGGTCGTCCACGGCGGGCTCGAGTGCGCGGTCATCGGCGCCAAGCTGCCTGGGGTGGAGATGATCTCGATCGGACCCGAGATCGTCGGGCCACACGCGCCCGGCGAGCGGCTCAGCATCTCGGGAACGCAGCGCTTCTATCGCCTGCTCGGCGCCCTGCTCGACGACCTCTCGCGCCAGACCGACATCCGCTGACTCGCGGATTCCGGTCGCGCCGAAGATCCCTGAAGGCGGCCGCTCCGCGGCCGCTGCGCTCGTGGTTACATCGGCCTAGGAAGCCCAGCGACAGCGGCGGTCGAGGTCGTCGGCGTCGAGAACCGTCGTGCGACCGCGCTTGAGCGCAACCGTACCGCGCTTCTCCTCCTCACGGAGAACCCGGTTCACCGTGGCCCGCGAGGTGCCGGCCATCGCCGCCAGGTCTTCCTGCGTCAGCGGCACGACGTCTGACCCGTAGGTCCCTGTTAGCTCGGAGAGCCGCCGCCGAACCCTCGTCTCGGCGTCGACGTAGTGCGCCTCCACTATCCGGTCGCTGGCCCTGCGCAGCTGCTCGGCGAGGAGGCGCAGCAGAACGTCCTTGACGCCTGGATGGCTTCGCTGCAACCGCGCGAAGTCGTCCCGAAAGACGGATCGGGTCTCACCGTCCTCGAGCGCAGAGACTGTGGCCGACCGTCGAGCACCCGGCAGCAGAAGGGCAAGCTCGCCGAAGGCGCTACTCGGCCCGAGCACATCGAGGAGCACGCTGTCGCCGAGCGGGGTCTGCACGCGTGCGCCGAAGCGGCCCTTGACGATCAGGTGCAGAGACTCGGCTGGATCGTCGCGATGGAAGACGACCTCGCCCTTCGAGAACGTCCTGCGGCGCGCGATCGCGAGCAGCTCGCGCACATCCTCGGCAGGGAGATCTACAAGCAGCGGCCACTCCATAGTGTCAAGTGTGTGTCACGAGCGTGACACTCGCAACGTCGCGCGCGAGAACGACACGGAGGCTCGCGGCTCCTACTCTCGGGTTATGACGGATCGGACGAGAGAGGAGCACACCATGAGGCGCATCGCCACCATCGCAGCCATCCTCACCACCGCAGCCATCGCCGTACCATCGGTCGCATCAGCCGGGAACGTTGCTCAGGTGAAGTTGCAGGTCACCGCTCAGATCGTGGGGGCGCAGGCTTCACAGGTGCAGCGGGCCAAGGCAGCCGTGACGGTTCAACGCCACTCCGTTCAGCTGGCGAACGCAAAGCGCTTCTCGATCCTGCTCCATTCACAGATCCGCTGATCCGCTCTCGTCCCCTCCATCCGAGTGGAGGACTGAAGGCAAGGGGCCTTTTCGGCCCCTTGCCTCGCTGCGCGGTATGCATGTCGGCACGCTTAGCGGCTCGCTCTGACTCTCAGAGCCCGACGATGTCGTCCGGACGAACGGGCACGCGGGCGAGCTCGCGTCCGGTGGCATCGCGCACCGCCGCCACGATCGCCGCGGTCGAGACCACCGTCGGCGGCTCGCCGACGCCCTTGACCCCGTACGGCGCGTCCGGCTCCGGCTCCTCGATCAGCTCGGAAACGACGGGCGGCATGTCGAGGAACGTGGGGATCAGGTAGTCGGTGAAGCTCGCGTTGGCGATCACACCGTCGCGGGTCTGGATCTCCTCCATGAGCGCGAGGCCCAGGCCCTGGGCGGTACCGCCCTCGATCTGCCCTTCGACCGCCGTTCGGTTGAGCGCAGTGCCGACGTCCTGGGCCGTGCCGATCCAGACGACGCGCGTCAGACCGAGGTCGACGTCCACCTCGACGACGACCCGCATCGCCGCGACGGCGAGGGCGACGTGCGCCTGGCCGTCGGTGATCTGGCCCGTTTCCGGATCGAGTGGGAAGGTGCGCGGGTGTCGATAGGTGCGCTCGACCTCGACCATGCCGCCGCCCAGCCGCTCGCGCTCCTCGAGCGCGGCTCGGCAGGCCGTCTGAACCGCTCCGGCTGCCATCCACGTCATGCGCGACGCCGACGCCGACCCGGCCGACCCGACCTGAGAAGTTGACCCCGAAGCGAGAACGACGTCGTCGGTCCCGAGCTCCAGCCGCGCGACCTGCAGGATCACGTCGGTGACGCCCTGGCCGACCTCGGCGGAAGCACAGCTGACCTCAGCGCTTCCATCCGCAGCGATTCGCACCCGAGCAGCGCAGCAGTCGTCGAAGCCCTCGGAGTAGCAGATGTTCTTGAACCCGACAGCGAAGCCGACGCCGCGCCGAACACCCTCGCCGCGTGTCGTGTTACCGGCACCGCCAGGGAGCCGGATCGCGTCGCGAGGGAGCTCCTCCGCCTCGGGGATCGGAAGCGCGGCCGCTCGTCGAATGACCTCGCGTGTCGGAAGCGAGCCCGCGACGACCTGACCGGTTGCGAGCATGTCGCCCGGCTCGAGCGCGTTCAGGAGGCGAAGCTCGACGGGGTCGATCCCGAGGTCGGCCGCGAGCTTGTCCATCTGGGCCTCGGCCGCGAAGCACGTCTGAACCGCGCCGAACCCCCGCATCGCGCCGCAGGGTGGGTTGTTCGTGTACACCGCGAGACCCTCGACGAGCACATTGTCGACCGCGTACGGGCCGACAGCGAACGAACACGCGTTGGAGATCACGGCGGTCGAGCTCGAGGCGTACGCGCCGCCGTCGACGAGGATCTTCATGTGGACGGAGACGAGCTTCCCCGCGCGAGTCGCGCGATGCTCGGCCCAGATCCGCGCGGGATGACGGTGAATGTGGCCGACGAACGACTCCTCGCGGTTGTAGACCATCTTCACGGGGCGGTTGGCGCGCAGCGCCAGCATCGCGGCATGAATCTGGATCGAGAGGTCTTCGCGTCCGCCGAACGCGCCGCCGACGCCCGCCAGGTGGATCCGCACCATCTCCGGCTCGAGATCGAGACAGGGAGCGACCTGGTCGCGATCAACGTGAAGCCACTGGGTGGCAACGTGGATATCGACGCCGCCCTCGCCATCGGGAATCGCGAGCCCCGACTCGGGGCCGAGAAACGCCTGGTCCTGCTGGCCGATCACGTACGAGCCGGACACCGCCACGTCGCCCGCGACATCGGGATCGCCGTGCCGGATCACCATCGAGCGCACGACGTTCGGCCGCGGATCGTCGCGATACCCGTGGCCCGCCGTCGGCCGGTCGGGATGCAGCGGCTCCATCTCGGTCGCGCGTTCCGGATCCGTGATCGGCGGGAGCGGCTCGTACTCGACGCGAACGGCGGCTGCGGCTCGGCGAGCCTGCTCAGGCTCCTCTGCCGCGACGATCGCCACCGCCTCGCCGAAGTAGCGGACGCGGTCTATCGCGAGCACTGGCTGATCCGGGAACTCGAGTCCGTAGGTCTTCTGTCCCGGAACGTCCTCATGCGTGAGTACCGCATGCACGCCAGCCATCCCGTGCGCCGCGGAGACGTCGATCTCGAGGACGCGGGCGTGCGCATGCGGGCTCCGGACGGTCTGGCCCCACAGCATCCCTGCCGCCTGCAAGTCGCTCGAGTACGCGAACTCGCCCGTCACCTTCGGAACGGCATCACTCCGCCGAACGCTCGACGCGGCATGACCGCGCGTCAGAGTGCGAGCGGCTGTGCTCATCGCCCAGCCGCCATATGGACAGCATCGAGAATCTTCTGGTACCCGGTGCAACGGCAGAGGTTGCCCGAGAGCGCCTCGCGGATCTCGTCATCGCTCGGGTCGGGCACGCGCCGGAGGAGGTCCGCCGCTGCGACGACGAAGCCCGGCGTGCAGAAGCCGCACTGAACGGCCCCCGTCTCGGCAAAGGCCTCCTGCACCGCATGCAGGCTGCCAGCCGTCCCGAGACCCTCGACCGTGACGACCTCGTGCCCGTCCGCCTGTGCGGCGAGGACGAGGCATGAGCACACGAGCTCGCCGTCGAGGAGCACAGAGCACCGCACTCACCCTGCTCGCATGCGTTCTTCGACCCGGGGAGTGCGAGCCGGTCGCGCAGGGTCGTGAGCAGGCTCTCGCCGGCCCAGACGTCGGTCTCGAGCCGCTCGCCGTTCACGGTG
>JAERMP010000338.1 GCA_016844515.1 Thermoleophilia bacterium
GACACCGAGCTCGCCGTAGCCGTAGAACGCGATAGGTCGGATGTAACAGGATGCGAGCCCGTTGGCCGCAATGAGCTCGTGCGTCGCCGACCGGATCTCTTCGACCGAGTAAGGGAGATCCATGTAGAGCACCTTGGCGGAGTTTTCGAGGCGTAGGAGGTGGTCGTTGAGTCGGAAGACGGCCGGGCCAGTGGGCGTCTCGTAACAGCGGATGCCCTCGAACACTCCGGAGCCGTAGTGAAGCCCATGAACCCCGACGTGGATCTTCGCGTCCGCCCAATCCACGAGCTCTCCGTTCATCCAGATCTTCTCGGTCTCCTGCATCGCGTCAGCGCTCCTTCGGGCTTCGGGTTTGCGCAAGTCGGAATCCGCTAACGCAGATTCCGACTGCGCGAAGATCCCTGAAGGCGGCTGCTTCGCAGCTGCGGTGCTGGTGTTTCACCCCGCGCCTCCGGGCGAATCGTTGGCTCGGTCGGTAACGACGTCCATCGGCTTGGCTCTCGCGAGCCGGCCGAGCTCGACTGGCGCGATCCCGACCATGTGGCGCGACGATCCCGCCCCCGCCCAAACGAGCGGGTGCTGCAGAAGCGAGCGGTCCATGAGCACGGTTTCGATCTTCGCCAACGGGAAGGGAGCAACGGCGCCTGGTCCGAATCCCGTCGTGGCCTCGACCTCCTTCGCGGTAGCGACTCGAGCCGACTCGGCTCCGACGGCGCGCGCGACCTTTACGGGATCGCCACGGCGATCACCTGGGACGAGCGCAACGACGGGCTTGTCGCCGCACATGAGGACGAGTGACTTGACGATCTGATCCAGACCGCACCCAACCGCGGCCGCCGCGTCTGCGGCGGTCGGAGTCCCGTCGGGAAACTCCTGAATCCGCGCCTCGGCTCCGGAATCGCGGAGGAAGGAGGACACTCGTTCGACCGGCTCCGGCCAGGTCGCCGCCACACGCGGAAGCCTACCGTTCAACCCTCAGTAGACGAAGGGAATGAGCCGTGCGCGCGTTCGCTCGCAGTAGCCGGCATACGCGAGATCCGCCTCCCGAAGGAATCGCTCCTCGAGCTGGGCCTTGAGCGCCCAGACGATCGCGAGGATGACAGTCACCGCGAGCGCCGCAGGGGATAGCGCGAGAGAGATGCCGACGAAGAAGAGCGTGCCTCCCGAATAGATCGGGTGCCGGACGACGCGGTACGGACCGCTCTCGATGAGAGCCGCACCTGGTTTCGGCTGCGGGAACGGCGTCAGGCTTCCGGCGTGTGCGCGCCCCGCGGAGAACGCCACGGCGGCCCCCGACAGCGCGACGAGGATGCCGACGACCACGAGCAGCCACCCGGCCGACCAACTCGGGCCGCGGACGCCGGCGACGAGGATCGCCGCCATAAGCGCGAACTGGAGGACGACCCAGCCGCCACCGCGCTTGCCGAGGCGTGGGACCTCAAGCAACTGAGACGGCGCAAAGCGCCGCGGCCGCGAAGCGGACGCCTTCAGGGATTCTTGCGCGATCGGAAGCCGCGTGAGCGGGTTCCGATCTTGCGCACAACTTAGCCAAGCGAGATGAACCGCGCGTCGTCGAACCCCGAAGCCGTCACCTGCGCGACGAGCTCGGGCGGGGCAGACGAATCGATGGAGAAGACCATGAGCGCCTTTCCTCCTTCCGTCGTCCGGGAGACGGCCATGTTCGCGATGTTGACGCCCGCATCGCCGAACATGGTCCCGACTCTCCCGATCACCCCGGGAACGTCGTCGTAGACGAGAAATGCCATCCGAGGTGCGAGCTCGATGTCGATCGCGAATCCGAGCGCTCCCGCGAGGAAGAGCCGGTGCTCGGGACCGACAGTCGTCCCGGAGACCTCGAGCTCGTCCCCGCCTGCGGCCACGACCACTCGAACCAGATTCGTGAAGTGCCGCGATGAACCGAACCGCTGCTCGGACACCTCTATCCCACGCTCCGCGGCGATGACGGGTGCGTTCACGACGTTCACGACCTCGTCGACCTGGCCCTGGAACGCACCGTTCAGCGCAGCAACCGTGAGCATGCGGGTGTCGTGCTCCGAGAGCGGGCCGTGGACGGCCACGACGATGCTCGCGGGCCAACCCGTGGCGAGCGCCATCGCCAGTCGGCCGAGCTTGGCCGCAAGCGGCACGAACGGCCCGACCGCCTCTAGGTCGTCGTGGTCGACTGCCGGGATGTTGACTGCCGTCTGCACGACCCGACCCTCGAGAGCGGCTGTCACCTGCTCGGCGATCATCACTCGAGCCGGCCAGATGCGGCGTCGAGACGACGTGCTCGAGCTCGAGGAGCGGACCCGAGTACGGCTCGGTCTCGAAGACGTCGAGCGCAGCGCCTGCCACTTTTCCGGATCGAAGCGCGTCTACGAGCGCCGCCTCGTCGACGAGCCCGCCTCGGGCCGCGTTGACGATCCGAACGCCGTCGCGCATCCGCGCGAATGCGTCCGCATCGAGAAGGTGACGCGTCTGATCGTTGAGCGGGAGGTGCAGTGTGATGACGTCGGCGGCTGCGTACAGATCGTCGAGAGTCTCGGCGGGCTCCACGCCCAGCTCGCGGAACCTGTCAGCGGCGACGAAAGGGTCGTAGGCGACGACCCGCATCCCGAGCCCCAGCCCGCGGCGCGCGACCTGGCGGCCGATTCGCCCCAGACCCAAACCGCTCCCGTGCCCACGTGCCCGAGACGAGAGCAGCCTGCGCCTGCGGCACGTTCCGGGCAAGCGCGAAGAGCAAGGCGATGGTGTGCTCGGCCGCGGAGACCACCGTCGACTCCGCGGTGTTCGCGACCACGATCCCACGTCGTGTGGCCGCGTCGACGTCCAAATTGTCGAGTCCGACGCCCGCCCGGCCGATCACTTTTAGCCGCTCTGCCCGCTCGATCAGGGACGCGTCGAGCTTCGTTGCCGAACGCACGATGATCGCGTCGAAGCCGCCGATGATCGAGGCGAGATCCGACTCGAAGTCCTCGACGACGTCGAATCGATCACGCAGCAGCTCGAGTCCCGGTGCGGCGATCTGCTCCCGAACGAGGACTCTTGGCCGCGGATCGTCAGACACGTGCGGTCTCGCGGTACGCCTCGAGCGCCCGGA
>JAERMP010000142.1 GCA_016844515.1 Thermoleophilia bacterium
GAGGGCGCGCCGAAACGGCGAGCCGGTGGCAGCCTCAGCCTCTGGTGCTACCTCGTCCGTGCTGGTCGTCATGACGATGTGACCGATATCCTCGCGAACCGCGCGACCGACGCGCCGGCTTCCTCGAGCGCCTGGCCGACCGTTTTCGACGGATCGTGGATCCAGGGTTGATCGACCAGTACTCCGCCAGGGGTTGCTGCGAAGAAGCGCTTACCGAGCATGCCGTCCACGATCTTCTCACGGGCCGGCTCGGGCTTCGACTGCACCTCGTCCGAGTTCATGAAGATAGCGCGCTCTGAGCTCACGGTCTCGGTGGGGACGTCGTTGCGGGTCGTCCACTCGGGTGCGGCGAAGGAGATGTGCATCGCAATCTGGCGAGCGAGCTCCGCAGAGCCGCCGGCGAGCTCCACGAGCACGCCGATCTTGTTCGCCGGCGGATGGGCGTAGCCCGCGACCGCGTTTCCGTCGGGTGCGGCGAAGCGCTCTGCGCCGACGATCACGATGTTCTCTCCGAGCTTGGCGATCAGCTCCACGCGCTCCTGCTCGAAGCTCTCCGCCACTCCCAGTCCGTCCGCGTGCACCGCCCGCAGCACCTTCTCGGCAAACGTCTGGAACTCGTCGTTCTTCGAGACGGGCTCTGTCTCGCAGCCGATTCCGGCGATCGACCCGGTGTTTTCCTCCAGGATGAACCCGACGAGACCCTCTGTCGTAGTTCGCCCCGCTCGCTTGCCCGCAGAGGCCATGCCGCGCTCGCGCAGGAGAACACGGGCGCCCTCGATATCACCCTCTGTCTCTTCGAGTGCGCGCTTGCAATCCATCATGCCGGCGCCCGTTTGGTCGCGAAGCTCTTTGACGAGAGAGGCGCTGATCGTCGTGCTCATGGGCGAACCTTTCGCCCATGAGCGTGGAGGGGCGTGGGGAACCGGGAGGTTCCCCACGATCTCAGGAAGAAGGGGGCTTCACGGGAGGAGACATGGTTTCCGTTCGCCCATACGCTGGCGAACGCGAGCCGAAGGTGAGCGGTGCTCACTCGGTCTCACCGCCTTCTGCGACGACAGCTGCTGGCTCGAGCTCGGGCTCGGGGTCAGCGGCGGCCTCGCCCTCCGCTGGCTCCTCGGCGGGGGATTCGTCGACGGCCGGCTCCGTCTCCTGCTCGACGACGAGCTCGGCTGCGGTGACCTTCGTCTTCCCCGCCGCGATCCCGTCTGCGAGCACACGGGCCACGAGGTTGCACGACCGAATCGCGTCGTCGTTGCCCGGGATCACGAAGTTCGCCTCGTCGGGATCGGCGTTCGTGTCCACGAGCCCGATCACCGGGACTCCGAGGCGCTGCGTCTCGCGAACCGCGAGCTGCTCCTTCTTCATGTCGATGACGAAGACGGCGTCGGGCTGCCGCTTCATGTCTGCCACGCCGCCGAGGTTCGCCTCGAGCTTCACGAGGTCGGCCTCCATCGCGATGCGCTCCTTCGACGGCAGAAGATCGAGCTGTCCGTCTGCCTTCAACCGGCGGAGGTCGTGCAGGTACGTAATTCGCTCCGAGATGGTGCGCCAGTTCGTGAGGAGGCCGCCGAGCCAGCGGTGATTCACGTACGGCATCCCGACGCGCGTGGCGTGCTCCTTCACGGCATCTTGTGCTTGCTTCTTCGTGCCGACGAAGAGGACCGTTCCCCCACGATCGGCGATGTTCCGTACGAAGTCGTACGACTCCTCGAGCAGTTCGAGGGTCTTGGTGAGGTCGATGAGGTAGATCCCACCGCGCTCGCCGAAGATGTAGCGGCGCATCTTGGGATTCCAGCGGCGCGTCTGATGACCGAAGTGGACGCCGGCCTCCAGCAGCTCCCGCATAGTGACGACTGACACGCGATCAGCCCCTTTCTGGGTGGTTGACGGGGTGATTCACCGGCGGGCCGGGCGGAACCGCGCGCAGAGCCGCGGCACCCCCGCCTCGGCAGATTCGCCGGGTCGAAGGAACGGAACCGCCGGATTGTAGCCGCAGGGGCGAGGCTTGCCTCACTTGGGCCGGGCATGCCCGGCTCTCTACAACGCGCGCGCCCGTACGAGAGCCTCGCCTAACTCCTGGGGGAGCTCTGACACAACGGCGATTTCGTCGCCCGTGACCGGATGCTCGAAGCGCAGCCGATGCGCGTGCAGGAACTGGCGCTCGAGTCCCAGATCACCGCGGACGCCGTACTGCGGATCTCCCGAGACGGGCAGATCGATCGCAGCCAGGTGGACCCGTATCTGGTGCGTTCGGCCGGTCTCGAGGCGCAAGTCGAGGAGTGCGTGTTCCGCCAGCGTCTCTTGAACCTCGAAGTGCGTCACGGCATCGCGAGGCTCGTCCGTATCGAGCGATCGCCTTGTCGGATCGCGGCGATCACGGCCGATGGGAGCGTCGATCCTGCCCGTGCGCGACCGAGGCCGTCCCCGGACGAGCGCTAGATACCGTCGCTCAACCTCGCGCCGGCGGATCGCGTCCTGCAATGCGGCGTGCGCCTGCTCGGATCGCGCAGCGACGAGGAGCCCCGACGTTTCGCGATCGAGCCGGTGGACGATGCCCGGCCGCTCGGGATCATCCCCGCCTCGAGCACCAAGGGTCAGGAGCTGCCCCGCTAGCGTCCCCGAGCGCCCTCCGGCGCCCGGGTGCACGGTCAGCCCGGCCGGCTTGTCCACGACGAGGAGGTGCTCGTCCTCGAATAGCACTGGCACCGTCGCCGGCTGCGGTTCCAGACCCTCAGACGCCGCGGGAAGCTCGACCTCGATCAGCGACCCCGCCTCGAGGCGGTAGCTCTTCGGCCGGACGACGCCGTCGACGAGCACGGCGCTGTCCTTCAAGAGGCGTTCGGCGACGGAGCGAGACGCGATCTGGGTACGGGCTGCGAGCGCTCGGTCGAGGCGCGAGCCCGCGTCCTCGTCAGCGACGCTGAAGCGAAGCGTCGCCATCGCGAGCACCGTGCATGCGGTGCGATCGATCGCCGAGCACCAGCGCGCCGAAGAGAATGGCGACTCCGACGACGATGAACGTGTCCGCGAGGTTGAACGCAGGCCACGCGACCAGGTCGAGGAAGTCAGTGACGTGCCCGAGGCGCACGCGGTCGATCAAGTTCGCGATGCTCCCTCCGACGACGAGCCCGAGCGCGACGGGGAGCACCGGATGACGCTTTCCCGAACGCGCGAAGAACCAGAGCATGAAGCCGACTGCGATCGCCGTCACCGCGATCACCGGCGCCGTGCTGCTCGCGAACAGCCCGAAGGCGATTCCGGAGTTTTGAACGTGGTGAATCGAGAACGGGCCCATGATGTCGACGCTGTCTCCGAGGGTGAGGGTGCGCCCGACGACCTGCTTCGTGACCTGGTCGGCCACGATTGCCGCGCCGGCCACCACGAGGAGCGCAAGCCACTGGGCGGAGCCGGCGGCAAGCGAGCGCTCGGCGCTCGAGATCGGCTGGAGCGCGTTCGCGGTCGATCCGATTCGGACGTCGACCGTCGACGGCTCCGTCCGTGCGGGCTCGCTCATGCTCGCTCTCGGGCGCGCCTGTCGTCGATGCAGAGCGTTGCGTACGGGACAGCTTCGAGGCGTTCCTCGCCGATGGGTCGCCCACACACGACGCACGTGCCGTAGGTGCCGTCGTCGATCCGGCGAAGCGCGCCCTCGATCTCCTCGAGGATGTGCTCGGCGTTCTCCTCGAGGCCCTCGTCGAGCTCACGCATGAACGTGTCGGTCGCGCTGTCCGCGATGTGGTCGCCGGAGCCAACCGCGAGGTCTCCTGACTCCTCGATCAGCGAGCCCTCGTGGTTTACCACTGTCAGAGCGTGTCGAAGCCGATCCTGCTCGGCCTCGAGCGCAGCGCGAAAGCGATCGAGGTCGATGCTCATCGATCGCGCTCCGCGGCAGCCGCGAGTATCTTGTCGGCCGCTTCGCTGGTCAGTCCGTCGAGAACGACGACCTTGTCACGCGAGGTCTTCCCGGCAGTCAGCTCGAGGTCGCGCCGCGGAAGTTCGAACGTGCGCGCGAGGAGATCGAGTACGGCGTCGTTCGCCTTCCCGGCCTCGGGCGCGGCTACAACGCGGACTTTCCAGGCATCGCCGTACCGCCCGACGACCCCGGGCCTCTTCGCCCCGGGAACGACACGCAACCGCAGGCTCGTGCGCGGGCCCTTCATGACCCGAAGGATATCCGCGCTTCATCGCGCGCTCGTGCTAGACGCGCACGCCGCGGCCGCGGAGCGGCCGCCTTCAGGGATGTTCGCGCGACCGAAATCCGCACGAGCGGATTGCGGTCGCGCGCACGCAGCCTAGCCTGCGACCTTGCGGATCCCGGTGTCGGTGGCCTCCCCGATCACGGGTCGGGTCGCGGAGACATCGTTGTCCTTCTCCGTCTCCTTTCCCCCGGGCCATTCGCCGAGCGACTCCAGCGCAGCTCGAAGCTGGGCGCGAATCTTGACCATGTCCTCCTCGAGACGCCGCTTCTCGGCCGCCGATTCGCGCGTCACCCTGCGCGACTCGGCATGCGCCTCCTGAACGATCAGGTCGGACTCGCGACGCGCCTGCTCCTTCATGTCCTGAGCAGCACGCTCCGCGGACACGAGCGTCGAGCGCAGTAGCGCCTCCAGCTCGCGGTGCTTTGCAGCCTCGGCCTCGAGCTCCTCGAGGCGATCCGAGAGATCGGCGCGCTCGCGCCAAACCTGCTCGAAGCTGTCCGCGATCTCGGTGAGCAGCTCGTCGACCCCGGGCTTGCGGTAGCCCCGGAGCCACGCGCGGCGCAGATCGATGTGTCTTATCTCGACTGGGGTGAGCGGCATTGGACCTCCTACAGCAGTGCCCCGATGAGGCGGTTGACGATCCTTTCGGCAACGAGCAGGACGACGACGGCCACTATCGGCGACAGGTCAAGTGGCCCGATGGACGGTATACGGCCTCGAAACAGGCCGAGGTACGGACGGCAGACTTCGTCCAGAAACCTTTGCACAGTTGCGGCAATTCCGGAATAGGGAAGCTGGATCCACGAGAGCAGCACGTACGCGAAGATCAGCAAGATGTAGATCAGGACGAACACCGACACGAAGCTCTGCAGCGACGAAGCCGTGTCCGCGAGTAGCCCGAGAGTGGCGTAGACGCCCATCGGAGGCGTGTTCGCCGTGGCGAACGGCGTTCCTACGCTCGCTCTTGCGCGACCGGAATTGCTAGCGCAGATCCCGGTCGCGCGTAAATCCCTGAAGGCGTCCGCTTCGCGGCCGCAACGCTCGCTCTTTCGCCTGACCTTACGCTTGATTGAAGAAGCCGCCACGCTCCATGGCGCGGGCACGCTCTTCGGCGGACAGCTCGACATCGCGTGGCGTGAGCAGGAAGACCTTGTCGGCGACCCGCTGCATGCTGCCGTCGAGGGCATACGTGAGCCCACTCGCGAAGTCGATCAACCGCTNNTGCGAAGTCGATCAGCCGCTTCGAGAGCTCCGTATCGGCGCTCTGAAGATTCAGAATCACCGGAATCTGCGCCTTGTAGCGATCGGCGATCTGCTTCGCGTCGTTGAACGTCCTCGGCACGACCAAGTGCACCTTCGCGGGAGACGGCGTATCGACGCTGCGGAGTCGCGATGAGCGCTCGCGACGCGGCGGCGCTTCCTCGGAGGCCCATTCATCGGCCTCGGACGTGCTCGGCAGCCGCCTCACGTTCTTGCGGTCGCGGCGCCGGTAGTCCTCCTCGAGCTGCTCGTTGGTCTGGTGCCCGTCGTCATCCCATTCCTCGTCCTCGGCGATTCCGAAGTAGACGAGCGTTCGGTTCCAAAGGTCTGTGAAGCCCATGACCGCGGGAGTCTAGCCCCGCGCGTCGCGAAAGAGGATCTCTCCCACCCTCACGAGCGTCGCGCCCTCCTCCACCGCTACGCGATAGTCCTGGGACGTGCCCATGCTGAGCTCGGGAAGACTGTGCTCGGCTGCGAGCTCGCGCAAGCGGCGGAAGTACGGCCGAGACGCCTCGGGATCGTCGGCGAGCGGCGGCATCGTCATCAGGCCGCGGATGAACGGGTGGCGCTCCACGTAGCCGCCGATCTCCTCGGGAGCGATGCCGGACTTCGTCGCCTCGCCCGAGAGGTTCACCTCGAGCAACGCCGGAGTGGTAAGCCGTCCGGCTGCCGATTCGGACGCGAGCGAGTGGACGAGCTCGCAGATGCCGTTCACGACCTTCACCTTGTTCGACTGCAGATGGCCGATGAAGTGCCACCGGAACGCATCGCCGTAGATCGCGTGCTTGCGCTCGAGGTCTTGCGCTCGATTCTCTCCGACGACCTCGACACCCGCCTCCGCGAGTACCGCCATCTCCTCGGCGGAGACGTACTTGGTTGCGACGACAACCGTTACCGCGGGTCCGACTTCGTCGCGAACTCGCTGGTAGCGCGCGCCGATCTCGTGAGCCGACGCGACGCTCACGACGCCTCCGCCGCTGCGACGAGCTCGCGTGCGGCGGCGAGCTCCGACTCTCGTCCTTCCAGCTCGCCGTTCAGCTTCCGGCGCCTGAGCTCCGCCAGTACCTCGCCTATTCGCGGTGACTCCGGAAGACCCATCGACACGAGGTCCGCGCCGCCGATCTCGAGCTCAACAGTGCGCAGGCGCACGAAATAGTCACGCAATGCCTGATGCTCCTCCGCGGCAAGCGCGAGCAGAGGTGCATCGGGCGCGAACGGATCCGCCAGCGCGACGACCTGGGCCGGATCGAGCTCCTCCTCGCGCAGCCGTTCGACGATCCGCGGCCCAACGGTGATCGCTCCGACGATCCTGTCCACATCGCGGCGACGGACCTTGAGACGGTCGAGCCAGTCGAACGCCTCGTCGGAGCTCATGTGGCGAGCCAGCACGGCGACGCCGAGCCTCCAGACTGGGACGTCGACCTCGAGATCGTCCCGCAGCGCACGCGCGCGCTCGAAGAGAGTGGCGGCTTCGGGATCTCCGCGGAGATGGGGATGAATGGCGCGGTCGACGCCCAGCTCGCCTAGTCGCTGGATCCCGCCCGGTGCGCCGGGATCCTCGAGCAGCTGCACGAGCTCGTCGCGCAGCCGGACGGACGAGAGATCCCCGACGAGCCCCATCTCGATGCATCCCCGCGCGAGGCGCGTCGTGTGCTCGTCGAAGCGAAAGCCGTAGCGCGCCTCGTAGCGAATGCCGCGGAAGATCCGCGTGGGATCGTCGATGAACGACAGGTTGTGGAGGACCCTGAGCACCCGCGCTGCGAGGTCGGAGCGGCCATCGTACGGATCGACGAGGTGCCCGAAGTCCGCAGGCTTGAGAGACGCCGCCATCGCGTTGATCGTGAAGTCGCGGCGACGGAGATCCTCACGCAAGGCCGCCCGCTCGACGGTAGGTAGCGCGCCGGGAGAGTCGTAGAACTCCGTTCTCGTGGTGACGACGTCGAGTCGCTCGCCGTCCCCGTAGGACACGATCGCGGTCCCGAACTTGTCGTGTGGCGTGAAGCGACCGCCGAGCGCAGTCGCGAGAGAACGCGCGAACGCGATCGCGTCGCCCTCGACCGCGATGTCGATGTCGAAGTTCTCCTCGCCCAGGAGGATGTCGCGAAGCGTCCCGCCCACGATGTAGACGCCCTCGGCCCGGTCGCCGAGCGTCGCGACCGCGTCGACAATTGGCTGGAGGTGTTCGAGTGCGTGCAGCTCCTGAGCCAAGCTCATCCCCTCTACGGCGGGCGCGGGTTCCACGCCCTCGAGCGCGCGGAGAAGGTCGGATCGGCTGACCACGCCGACGAGCTCGTCGTCTCGAAGCACCGCGACGCGGCCGTCCTCGGCGCTCGTGACAAGCGCCTGGAGCTCGGCAAGCGGCGCGTCTTCGGAGGCGACGGCCACACGGCTGCTCATGATCCCGCGCACGGGCGCGTGCGCCAGGTCGTGTCCGACTGCCTTGTCGAGATCCTCCCGGCTGACGCCGCCCACGACTCGCCCGTCTTCGACCACGAAGACGCCGCTTTGCCCGTGCCGCTGGCAGAGCGTCATCGCATTTCGAACGGTCTCGTCGGGACCGACTGAGCGCGGCGGAGTGGACATGACGTCGCGCGCGCGGCGCGGCTCACGCTGCGCCTGTCCGAGCGCGTCGAGAACGACGGCCCGCGCCTCGTCGAGACCCAGGCGCGCGATGGCCGATGCCGCCTGCGCATGGCCACCCCCGCCCAGGGCGGCCGCGAGCACGGAGGCGTCGATTCGATCGGTTCGGCTACGAACGACCGCGAACACGCGACTGTCCATCTCGACGAGCACGACGAGCGCGCGCGCATCCGTGAGGTCGACGATCTTGTGAGCGAGGTTCGAGACGCCCTCCACGTACTCCGGCCAGTGGACGGCCGCGAGGAGGACCTCCTCTCCCCCGGCGTCTACAGGCTCGAGCGCATGAGATCCTGGCGGGCGCCGTGGCGGAGGCACCACGCGAGCGCATCGGCGTCACGCTGGGTGCTCGACGGGTACGTGAGGGATCCCGTGTCCTCGTGGATCCCGAGGGCGAACGTCGTCGCCTCGAGCGCGTTCGGGAGGATCTCGCGCTCGGCGAGGATGCCCACGAGGGTCGTCGTCAGGGCGCCGTCCGCGGAGAAGACGGCCGCTTCCTCGTGCACCCACTCCGGGGGCCCGGTCTCCCCGTGATGGTCGAAGAGCGCCTTCTCGACGGAGGGATCGAGCGCGACGGGCTCGAGCTCGCCGAGCCGCGAAGCGGTCGTGGCCTCGATCACGATCAACCGCCTGATGGCGTCGAGCTCGAGCTTCCCGGTCTCCGCTATCGCCCCCAGCTCGTCGGCGTGCAGGCGGTAGAAATCCCGGACGTTGCGGTTGAGCGAGCCCACTGCGACAACTGCTCCGGGGTACAGGAGACGCGCAGCGAGCATCGCTGCGAACGCATCGAAGTCGGTGTTCCCGTGGGTGGCGATGACCTCCTCGGCGCGCATGGGCTCATTCTGCCGCTGTTACTGCGCCACAGGCTCGAGCGTGAGCCGATACCGGATGGCCGGCGCAGTCGTGCCGAAGAGGTGCTCGTCCTTGGCGCCCCCATCCGCAACCCAGCCGACGAGCTCGTAGAAGCGCCTCGTCCGCGGGTTGTCCTCGAAGACCCACAGGATCGCCTCGGCGAAGCCGTCGCCCCGAAGCCGACTCACCGACTCCGCCATGAGCTCTCGACCAACGCCGTGACCCTGCGCATCGGGAAGCACGTAGATCGCGTACAGCTCGCCGACATGGGCTTCCTCCTCACTCCAGTTCGGTCCCGACGATGCAAAGCCGACGACCGCGGCTCCGAGCTCCGCGACGAGCGTGTGTGACCGAGCCGGCGCAGTCTCGACGATGTGGCGCCACTGCGCCGCGGACTCGTCGACCGAGATGGTGCCAAGCTGCTCCGCGGTGAAGATGTGCGAATAGGCGTGTCTCCACGTGGCGGCGCGAACGTGCCCGATGGCGCCCGCGTCGTCAGGGGTCGCTGTCCGGACCTGCGGGAGAGGGCGAGGCAATCCCGTCCCTACACGTGCGCAATCGCCTCGATCTCGACGAGCGCGCCGCTCGGGAGCCCCGAGATCTGCACCGTAGAGCGCGCCGGCGGACGATCGCCGACGTGTTTCGCGTACACCTCGTTCATCCCGCCGAAGTCGCCGAGATCCATCAGGAAGACCGTCGTCTTGACGAGCTTGTCGAGACCGCTGCCCGCTGCTTCGAGGATCGCGGAGAGGTTCTTCATGATCTGCTCGGTCTGCTCTGCAACAGCGGGGCCCGCGAGTTGACTCGTCTCGAGGCTGATTCCGAGCTGTCCCGCGACGAAGACGACGTCGCCGACGCGAATCGCCTGGTTGTACGGCGCACCCTGGAATGGTCCGGGAGCGCGGTCGGTGCGTACGACCTCTTTCTCTGCCACGTGAGCCCCTTTCTTAGTGGGGTCAGACCCGTGGGGTCAGACCCCGGCAGGCATCGGCCAGCGCGACGCCGAGCGCCTTGAATATCGCCGACAGGACGTGCTGCGAGTTCTCGCCTTCGATCAACCGAACGTGGATCGTCAGCCCGGCAGATTCGGCGAGGTCGTGGAGGAACGCGGCAGCGAGATCGGTCTGGAGCCCACCTGCTCTCGTCGAGGTCAGGTCTGCGTTCGAGGCTACGAGGGGCTTCCCCGATGCTTCGACGACCACCATCGCGAGCGCCTCGTCGGCCGGAGCGATCCCGAAACCGCGACCCGTGGCTCCGTCGCCACCGAGGAGAGGCACGAGAGCCTCTCCGAGGGCAGCTCCAGCCTGCCCCACCTCCGCCTCGGGTTCCCCCGGCGCAATCTCCAGCTGCAACTCGAAGCCGCCGGTGTGCGCGAGCTCCTCGAGGAGGTGATCCAGCACGGCGACGCCCGTCGTCACGCGACTCTCTCCCCCGCTCGCGAGGATGATCCGAGCCGCGCTCGCGTTCGTCACAGCTCGGTCCGCTCGATCCCCGCGCCCAGACCTTGCAGGCGCTCGTCGATCCGCTCGTATCCGCGATCGATCTGACGGATGTTCCCGATCGTCGACGTGCCCTCGGCACACAGCGCGGCGATGAGCATCGCCATCCCAGCGCGAATGTCGGGGCTCTCGAGCCGTTCGCCGTAGAGCTTCGCGGGGCCTGTCACGACCACCCTGTGCGGGTCGCAGAGGATGATGCGAGCCCCCATCGTCACGAGCTTGTCCACGAAGACGAGGCGGTTCTCGAACATCTTCTCGAAGATCAGGATCGTGCCGTGCGCCTGCGTCGCCACGGCGACCGCGATCGAGGTGAGGTCGGCGGGGAACGCGGGCCACACGCCGCTGTCGATCTTCGGAATCTGGCCGCCGAGATCGTCCTCGATCACGAGGCGCTGGCCGGCCGGAAGCCGCACGGACCGCTCCCCCACCTCCATCTCGATGCCGAGCTTGCGGAACGCCGGCACGATCGAGACGAGGTCGTCGGGCTCGACGCCCTCGACGACGATCTCGCCACCGGTCGCCGCAGCGAGCCCGACGAAGCTCGCCACCTCGATGTGGTCGGGCCCGATCTCGTACTGCCCTCCGTCGAGCCTCTCGACGCCGCCGATGTGGAGCACGTTCGAGCCGATCCCCTCGATCTCGGCGCCGATGGAGACGAGGAAGCGGCAGAGATCCTGGATGTGGGGCTCGCAGGCTGCGTTCGCGAGCACGGTCTCGCCCTCGGCGAGGACGGCCGCCATGATCGCGTTCTCCGTTCCCATGACCGAGGCCTCGTCGAGATAGACGCGGGTTCCCCGCAGGCGGCCGTTCGAGCTGAGCTCGTAGACGCCGTCGATCGAAAACTCGGCGCCGAGTGCAGCGAACGCATGCACGTGCGTGTCGAGGCGACGGCGACCGATAACGTCGCCACCGGGGGGCGGCACGGTGACACGACCGAAGCGAGCGAGCAAAGGCCCCGCGAGCAGGAACGACGCTCGGATCTCGCGTGCAAGCTCTGGGTCGAGATCTGTCTTGGAAACGCTCCCTGGATCGACGCGGACCTCGTTTGAACCGGTCCACTCGACGTCGGCGCCGAGATCCGCGAGCAGCTCGACCATCGTTTCGACGTCTCGTATGCGCGGGACATTCGAGAGCCGCACCTCGTCCGAGGCGAGCACGCACGCAGCGAGGATCGGAAGCGCGCCATTCTTGTTCCCCGAGGCGCGGATCGTTCCCGAGAGCGGACGGCCTCCCTCGATGACGAAGGACTGCATCGCGCGGGCAATGGTACTCGCCGCCTTCATTCGGTCACCCGCGCGTCACGCAGAGAGGTGCTCGATCTCGAGCTTCGGCAGATCGTTTCCAGGCTCGAAGCCGAGCACCTGAGCGTAGAAGGAGAGCTCGGCCTCGAGTGAGTTGACGATGTTCTCGGCCTTGCGGAATCCATGTCCCTCGCCCTCGTAGAGGAGATACGCGTGCGGTACCCCGCGCTCCTGCAAAGCCCTAACGATGAGCTCGGCCTGCGAGGGCGGGACAACCTTGTCGTCGGCGCCCTGGAGCACGAGCATCGGCGTCGAGATCCGATCGACGAAATGGATGGGGCTACGGGCACGGTAGAGGTCGGCTCGCTCCGGATACTGCCCAACCAGCGTGTGCTCGTACTGCAACTCGAACTTGTGCGTCTCGCCGCTGCCGAACTGCTCGAGGTCGGCGATTCCGAAGTACGTCGCTCCCGCCGCGAAGACATCAGTGAACGTCAGCGCACAGATCGTCGTGTATCCGCCCGCGCTACCTCCGGTGATGAGGAGCCGCTCGGGATCCGCCTCGCCGCGTTCCACGAGTGCGTGTGCGGCGTTGACACAGTCACGCAGGTCGACGACGCCCCACTGCCCGTTGAGCCTCTCTCGATAGGCGCGCCCGTAGCCCGTCGAGCCACCGTAGTTCACGTCCACGATCGCGAACCCGCGCGACGTCCAGAACTGCATCCCGAGACTGAAGACAGCCGACGTCGTTCCGGTCGGTCCTCCGTGGCTCATCACAATGAGCGGCGGCCGCTCGCCGTCCGGAGCCTCGTAGCCGGGATTCGTCGGGCAGTAGACGAGCGCGTGGACGGTCAGATCGTCGTCGGTAGGAAGCTCGACCGAGGTCGGCATCGAGACGAATGCAGGATCGATGGACACGTCGAGACTCGTCCGCAGAATGTCCATCTCGCGGCTCTCGACGTCGACCCGCGCGACGCTGTTCGGGATGGTCCGCGACCCGGCAACGACGACGATCTCCGTCCCCTCGGCCACGACGTACGGCGAGCTCGCGATGCCGTCGAGCTCCAGGTCGAGCTCCTCGAAGACGCCCGTCTCTGGGTCGAGCACACCGAAGTAGTTGAAGCACAGATGCTCGTAGACGCAGGCGATGCGTCCGTCTCCGAGAAACGCGAACGAGCTCGCCCCGAAGGCCCAAGCCGGGAATCCGAACTCACGCTCCGCGGCATGCATGACCGAGCGTGCGCCGTCGCGAATCCGCTCGAGGTTCCACCAGCCGCTTCGGTCGCTCGCAAACACGAGATCGCCCGAAGGGCTCCACTCGGGCTGCCAGATCGCCTCCGAGCCATCCGAGCCGGCAACGTGCTCGACCTCGCCGAGCGTCCCGTCCGAGCTCAAATCGGCGATGTGGAGCTCGCATCCGTCCCATGGCATCCAGGGGAGATTCCACGCGAGGAAACACAGCCGCCCGCCGTCGGCTGAGAAGCGAGGGCTCGAGTAGAAGTCGCGGCCGCCCGCGATCACTCGTGGCTCGGCGGATCCGTCCGTCGGCAGAGCGACGAGCTCGTTGATGACGTCAGCCGAGCGGTCACTCTCGGCGTGGCGCTCACGCACGCCGATCCAGTACCGGCCGTCGGGCGTGATGCGGCCGTCCGCGTAGCGATGACGGCGCCCCGCGACAGCCGACGTGATCGGCGCCGGCTCGGCTCCCGGCTCGATGCGATACAGCCGCTGATCGTCGAAGTTCGAGCAGAACGCGGCGCCGCGATGGATGCAGTACGCCCCGCCCCCGTATTCGTGGACGGCGGTTCGGACGTTGAACTCGGCGGGTACGACATCCACCGTCGCTCCGTCCGCGTCGCGCCTGACGAGAACGACTCTGCCGTTCTCCGAAGCGCGACCCTCGAGCCACCACACCACGCCGTCCTCGATCCATGGCGCGGACAGCCGCACGCCTGCGCGCGCAACCATCTCAGCGGAGATCGGCGAAGACCACGTTCCGTAGGGCGCGACCGTCCGCTGTGTGAGCTGGGATTCCAACGGCGGCGGCTATCGTACTCCGCCGTGCGGCCGAACCGAGACCAGGCGTGGGAAACCCTGACTCGCTACACGACAAGCGAGTCTCTCCTTCGCCACGCGCTCGCTGTCGAGGCGTCGGTCGGGCTCTATGCGCGCCTCTACGGCGAGGACGAGGAGTTCTGGCGCTGCGTCGCCCTCCTCCACGACTTCGACTACGAGATCCACCCCACGCTGGACAAGCACCCGCAGGACGGCGCGCCCATTCTCCGCGAGGAGGGATACCCGGAAGAGCTGATCGAGGCAGCCCTCTCGCACGCCGAGCACCTGGCAATGCCGCGGGACACGCAGCTCAAGAAGGTGCTCTTCGCGTGCGACGAGCTCTCCGGCTTCATACACGCGTGCGGCCTCGTCCGGCCGACTGGGATCGACGGGCTCGAGCCGAAGTCCGTGAAGAAGAAGCTCAAGCAGCCGTCCTTTGCCGCAGGGGTTCATCGCGACGAGGTGTACGCGGGAGCCGAGCTCCTCGGACTCGAGCTCGACGAGCACATCACGTCACAAACGTGATCAGCGCGATGCAGCCGATCGCCGGGGAGCTCGGCCTACGTACAGCTGATTCCGAGACCGGGGCCTAGCCCCAGATCAGCCAGCCGACAAAGATCCCGACGGCGAACCATGCGAGGCCGCCGAGGATGCCGAACGTCACGGAACGGTTCACTCGGCCATCCTACGCCGCGGAGCCGAACCGATCCACGAAGGCGAGCGTGCGCCGCCACGCGTCCTCGGAGTCGGCGGCGAACTCCTCGTACTTGCGGTCGAAGAAGCTGTGCGGGGCGCCGGGATACACCACGACCTCGTGCTCGACGCCCGCGTCGTCGAGTGCCTTGTCGAATGCGTCGACCTCGTCGAGCGAAATCCCAGGGTCGTCGCCGCCCATCAGGGCAAGGATCGGGGCGCTCAGATCCGCGGCGCGCTGCGTCGGGCCCGGGAACCCGTCGCGGCCAGGCCCAGGTCGTCCGTAGAAGCCGATCGCTCCGGCAAGCCCGTGCCCGCCGGCCGCGGCGAGCCACGAGTTGCGCCCGCCGAAGCAGAACCCGACAGTGAAGACCGCCTCACAACCTGCGCCTCGCAGATTCTCGACCGCTGCGGCGACATCGGCCTGGATCCCGTCCTGTGTGGTCCGTTCGACGTGCGGCATCCACTCGAACCCCTCGTCGCGTTTGGAGACCCCCGCGGTGCGTCCGAAGTAGTCGATCGCGACAGCCGAATACCCGCGCTCGGCGAAGCGGAGACCCAGCTCCTCGTAGAACCGGTACAGGCCCCGGATGTCCGGAAGGATGACGACGCCTGTCCGCGCTGCCTCGTCTGGCGCGGCAGCGAATGCAGCGAAGCGGTTGCCGTCGCGAGCCTCGAGGACGAGATCGTCGTGCGAGACCGCTGCTCCGGACAGCGGCGGAATCGGCGGCGACGAGTCGTGGTCGAAGCACATGCGGCGACCCTACAACGCTGCGACGAGCCGTTCGAGATCCTCGTCGCTCGTCCACCAGCCCACGGACGCGCGAACGAGCCCCCGCCCGGGGAGGTCCCGCACGATGACTCCTGCTTCGGCGAGCCGGGTGACGACAGCTGCGGACTCCTCGACGGGCGCTCGCCAGGAGACGAGAGTCGCGCGCTCCTCCGGCACGATCACGTCAGCACCGGCCTCGGCCAGGAGCTCCCGGCAGCTCTCCGCCATCTCGGCTGCTCGCCCGAATCGCCACTCCGGCTGCGCGTCGAGTGCAGCACGCAGGCCGGAAAGGAGCGCCGCCGGGACCCAGTTCGGATCGAACCGACCCGCCCCCGGTTTCGGGATGAACCTTCCGTCCGGCTGATGCTCCTGCTGCGCGAAGTACCCGGGCCGGGCGACGCGAAGCCGCTCGGGGTCGGTGACCACGAGCGCGCCCGTGGCCTCAGGTCCGCAGAGCCACTTCTGGCCAGAGATGGTGGTGAAGTCGACGCCGGCCGCGTCGACGGGAATCGCGCCGACCGACTGCGCGCCGTCGACGAGGATGGGAAGCCCGGTGTGCGCCTTGAGCTCGTGCACGGGGAGCACCTGCCCCGTCGTCCAGAGGACGTGGGAGAGCGCGAGGAGCCGTGTGCGTGGCGTGACGGCCGACACGATCTGATCGGGGTCCGGTGGTACGACGACGACCCTCGCGCCGGAGGCATGCAGTGGCCCGAGGAGCCCGAAGTGCTCGTCGGTTGTCGTGACGACCTCGTTCTCCGGTCGAAGGTCGAGCCCCGCAAGCACGATGTTGCAGCCGTCCGTCGTCGACGCCGTCACCGCTACTTGTGTCGCGTCGACCCCGACAAGCGCGCCGAGCAAGCCGCGCAGCTCCTCCCGAAGCGCGAGGACGCGCTCGAAGTACGGCAAGCCGGCTCGCCCCTCGCAGAGGTTGCTCTCCTCTTCCGCGCGCATCGCCTCGATCGTCGCGCTGGCCAGAGGGCCGACACTGCCAGCCTGCAGGTACGCGAGTCTCTCGAGCACGGGGAACTGCGCGCGGGCGTTCTCGAACGTCACGGGCGGGATTGTGCCGACACCGCGTCTAACGTTCCCGTGCGATGCGCGTCGTCCTTGCCGATCCTCCTGCATACACGCCCCCGTACGACCGCTCGCTTGCGGCCGCGCTCGCCCGAGCCGGGGCGGAGGTCGAGCTCGTGACGTCTCGGTTTCGGTTCGGCTCCGTGGCGTCTGCGGAGGGCTACGCAGCGCACGAGTGGTTCTACCCGATCTCGTCACGGATGGGCTCGTCGCGCCTGCGCCTTGCGGTGAAGGCTCTCGAGCACCCGCTTGGAATGGCTCGGCTGACCACGCTCAAGCCGGATGTGATGCACATGCAGTGGCTCGGCGCAGCCGAGGCCGACCGTTGGCTGCTCCGTCCGCGGAGCCCCGCAGTCTTTACGGCGCACGACATCATCCCCCGACGAACGGCGTCGAAAGGCGACCTCTGGAGAAGCCTCTTCGCGAAGTTCGACCGAGTGGTCGTCCACTCACAGCGAGGGCACAACCAGCTGGCGGAGTTCGGGATCGGCGCGGAGAAGCTGCGCGTTATCCCACACCCTGCCTTCCGCGAGGAGATCGATCGTGCGGACGACGGACGGACTGCGCTCGCGCTCGGTCTCATCCGCCCGTACAAGGGCACCGAGGACGCGGTCGAGGCCGTCATGCAAGTCGACGGCGCTCGCCTTCTGGTGGTGGGCGACCCTCGAGTACCGCTCGAAGGTCTCCAGCAGACCGCCGGCGCCAGAGCCGAGTGGCGACTCGGTTATCTGCCCGACTCCGAGCTCCGACGCGCGCTGTCGGAGGCGACGGTCGCGCTCTTCCCCTACCGCGCCGAGATCGACGTCTCCGGCGCCCTCCTGCAGGTGCTGGGGGCAGGTGTGCCGGCGATCGTCTACGACATCGGTGGGCTGGGCGAAGTGGTCGGGCGCTTCGCAGCGGGCGCCGTGGTTCCAGCGGGAGACGTGGAAGCAATGGCGGCGGCGCTCGAGAACTTGCTCGGCGATGCCGATGTGCTCGACGCTGCCAGACAAGGTGCAGAGCGAGCCCGCGCGGAGCTCACGTGGGAGGCGTCCGCCGAGGCGCACCTCGGGCTCTACCGCGAGATCGCGTGATGCGCCGGCGCGGGCGCTTCGCCGATCTGATCCGTCGCCAGCTCGACCACTTCGTAGCTGACGAATCCCCGCTGCTACAAGAGGCCGCAGAAGCAAACAGCGCGTGGACGAACGCCGGCGCGAACGAGTCGGAAGAGCTCTACGGCGACTACCAGCTCGTCGTCGACACCATCGGCGAGCGGCTGTACGACATTCGCGAGACATACGCAGCGCGCCTCGACGAGCGAGCCGCGGACGATTACCGTGCAGCGTTCAACCGAGCTGCGGGAAAGCGGTTCCGCCGCTTCGCCGGGCTCCTCGAGGACGAGTGATGGCGCGCATCGAGGACTACGGGCTGATCGGAGATCTGGAGAGTGCGGCTCTCGTCGACCGGCACGGTTCCATCGACTGGCTCTGTGTGCCCCGCTTCGACTCCGGCGCGATCTTCGC
>JAERMP010000027.1 GCA_016844515.1 Thermoleophilia bacterium
GATCAAAACGAGGATCGCGAAGACGAGGACGACGGTCGGGTAGACCATCGCGCCCTTCACGCGGCGCTTGATCTTCATCTCCTTCTCGATCTGCACGGCAACGCGGTCGAGGACCGCGTCGAGTATTCCGGCCGCCTCGCCGGCCTCGACCATGGAGACGTAGAGGCGGTCGAAGACCTTCGGGTGCCGGGCCAGCGCCTGCGAGAGCAGCATGCCGCCTTCGACGTCCGAGCGGCACTCGCGAATCACGGCCGCGAGCGCCTTGTCGTCGGTCTGCTCCTCGAGGATGACGAGCGACTGGACGACGGACAGACCAGCGTCGATCATCGTCGCAAACTGCCGTGAAAAGACCTGGAGCGAACGGGGCTTGACCTTCTTGCGCCGCTTCTCGGTGGAGCCCGTGGCACCGAGCTCCGAGAGCGCCACCGGCCGCAGGCCCTTCTGGCGCAGGAGCTCGCGCGCGGAGCCCAGGTCGGGCGCCGCGATCTGGCCTGCAGACTCGGCTCCGAGCGCGTTGATAGCGCTGTAGGCAAACGCGGCCATACGCTTTGGCTATCGGCAGTGCCGCTGGAGAACTTGATCCAAAGAGGATGTGAAACAGGAGCGTCGCGGCCGCGAAGCGGCCGCCTTTAGGGATCTTCGCGCGACCGGAATCCGCGCTAGCGGGTTCCGGTCTTGCGCCAGCCTAGAACTCGGCGCCGGCCGTCGAGACGACCCGCGCGAGCACGGTCGGCGACCCGGGTTTGCGCACGACGACCGTCACCTGCTTCACGGGGGCACCGCCTGTCGGCGTCGTCCAGACGATGTAGGTGTCGACGCGGTACGAACGACTGTCGGGGCCGGTGACGGTCTGCGAGGGAGTGCACGCAGCATCGAGCGGGCTGCACGTCTGGCTCACCTGAGACGCCGAGTACGCGCTGTCCGTCTGGTATGTCGAGTCGGTCGCGGCCAGCGAGGTCGTGTCGAGGTAGATCGCCGCGAACGCGCGCGCGCGGTAGCGCTCGATCTGCTGGTCTGCGACAGCCGAGGCCGTGGAGGACTCCGCCGAGCGCCGGAGCGTAATCATTCCGGAGTTGAGAGCCAGGAGAATCGCAAGCAGACCGATGTTGATCACCACGATCGCCGCGAGCATCTCGATCAGCGCGAATCCCTGTTGGTCGCGGAGGCGCGAGGTCATGGTTTAAGGCTTGGGCTTCGCGGGTTCGGCATCGTTACCGCTGCCGACTGCGACGAGGACGATGCGATAGCGGGCGCCTGTCGTCGTGTTGACCAGCGTGAGCGGCTTGCCGACCTTGAGCTTCGTCGTCTTCGCGCCGCTGGCATAGGCGCCGCCGGCGACCCCAATTACGGCGGTCTTGGCGTCCGGCTGCTCCGCGACCAGTACGAAGACAGGATCGGAGGCCGGGAAGGCGGCCCCGGGCTCGAGCGCCTGACGTGCGCCGTTCACGGAGATGATCGTCACCGCGGCAGCAGTGGTCCCGACCGTGAAGCCCTTCGTAGTGGTCTTCGCCGCGTCCGCCTTGGTACCGCCGCCTGCATCTGCGTCCCCGAACGGGCTATCGGTGACGACCTGCTGGACGAAAGGATCCTTCGCCGCGAACACGGAGAACGAGGTCAGCTTCCCGGGGGTCACGCCGAGTCGCCGATCGGTGTCGACAAGCGCGACAGCGGCCACGCTTCGGGGCGCAGGGGTCGTCGGATCGCTCGCGAACGTCGACTCCTCCGCGGGAGCCGCGGTCGGAGATTCGGAGCCCCCGAGCAGGCGGGGCAACTGAAAGGCGAGCATGGCGAGCAAGAGGATCCCGCCGACCACGACGAAGATCTTCTGCTTGCGCTCACGTGCTGCTCGCTCGGTGGAGGCCATCAGGGAGTCGCTCCCTGAGCGGTGGCGCCAGCCGTCTCATCGCTCGGAGTGACGGGGGCGCTCGGCGGCACGATAGGCGCGTCGTAGACGTACGCGTTGAGCGTGATCGTCCCGTCGAGCATCGGGAAGCCTCTGTTGGTTGACTCGGAGAGCTCGACGCTCTGTACCGTGAACAGACGGCCTATGGCGCGGAGCTTCCCGCGCCGAACAGTGACGAGTCGTCGCGTGTTCGCAAGGAACCGGGTGATGTCGCGGTACGACCCTCCTACAACGACCGAGACGGGGATCATGGTCGCCCCACTCGCGCCCAGGACCGGCTCCTGGGGCGTGATCGAGCCGAGAGTGACTCGGCTCGAGCGCGCAAGTCGGTCGAGCTCGAGAACGAGACCGGGCTGATCCGCGCTCGCGGGCATGGCCTTGACGAGCCGGAAGACGTCGGCGACGGTGACACCGCCGCGCTGCGGCCGGTTGGAGGTGGCCTGTGCGCCAGCCAGCCGGATCTCGGCGGCCGCGACGTCGGCACCCAGGCTCGTCACCTCGGAGCGCTTCGGCGCGACGACGAGGAACCACACGACAAGCGAGTACAGAAACACGGCACCCACCCCGAGTGCGATGAGCGCGCGAGGAGAGAGCGCTTCGAGCCGGGACTTCACGACGAGCTCCCGGTACGAAGGGCTGCGACGACCGAGAACGTCACGACGGTCTTCTGCTTCTTCGTCGTGTTCGTCTTCTCGGCGCCGCCGGTTTCATCCGCCTGCGGCTCCACGCGAGCGCTGGCTGTAAGCCGGACGTTCTCGAGCGATGGAATGACCGAGAGCCGCGCAAGAACCCGCGCGACGGACTCGTGCGAGTACGTCACTCCCTGGATCGTGACTCCCTGCGTCGTGGTGGCTGCCGCGGGTGGAGTCCCGCCGGGAGGAGATCCCGCGGGCGTCGCGCTCACGGGCGCAGATACCGTGATCCCCGTCAGCCAAGCGTCCTCGGGCAGAACGAGCGAGAGCTCACGGAGAAGCCGATCGAACGGAATGCGGGCCGACAGCGCGGCGGCGAGGGCCGAGACGCGATCCGTGCGCTCCTGTACGAGAACCGCCTGAGAGACAGCCGGTGTCCCTGCGTTGGGCACGAGAGCGATGGCGTCCTCGATCGAAGCAAGCTCGGCGCGCCGCTCGTTTGCAGTCCCGGACGCGGAGAACGAGAGCACGACGGCTACAGCCGTGACAGCGGCAGCGCCGCCGGCAGCGACGAGGAGCGGGGTGCGTGCCCCTTCGGACCGGGCGCTCTCGGCATCGCGCGGGAGGAGGTTGACCGCACGCATCAGTCCTCTATTCCAAGGCCGATTGCGACCGCTACCGATCCGTGTTGGATGTCGTGCGTGATGTTCGGGCCGACCTTTACGCGCTTGAACGGGTCGCCGAGCCGGATCGGCACGCCGACGAGCTCGCCGACCGCCTCAGGAAGCCCATCCATGTGAGCGGTACCGCCGGTCAACACGACCTCGCCGATCCCGAGCGCGCCCGGTTGCGCCTGGTAGAAGTGGAGAGAGCCGACGAGCTCGCGCGTGAACGCAGCGAGAGCGCGCTGAACGGCGCCGCGGACCTTGGCCACCTGCTCGGACGTGAGGCCTTCGACCTCTGTCTCGTGCGCGAGCGAAAGCTGGCGCTTGATTCCTTCCACCTCGCTCGGCGCCTTGTCGAGCTCGCGGGCGATGGCGACGTTGAGCGACCACCCGCCCCAGTCGAGAACACGCGTGAACTCGCAGAGGCGGCCGGTCGAGACGGCGATCGTCGTGCGGTCGTGGCCGATGGCGACGGCGACGAGTGCGCCTTCCGTCGAATCGCGATCCGCGGGAGCTTCGAGCGAGCGCAGGAGTGCGAATGCCTCGAGATCGATGCCGACGACTTGCAGCCCCGCTCCCCGACACGCCTGGAGGTAGCGGTCGACGACCTCGCGGTAGGCGACCACGAGCAGGATCCGCTTGACGGGAGTCCCATCCTCGCGCGCTTCGTCCTCGAGCACGACGTAATCCAGAACCGCCTGGTCGAGCGGGATCGGCAGCACCTCCTCAGCGCGGAACCGGATCGCGTTGTCGAGCTGCTGCGGATCGGTGACACCTTCGATCTCGAACACGCGGACGCCGATGCGGTTGTTGGCGAGCCCGAGCCGGATGCCCCGCTTCGGGAGCTTATGGAGCTCGAAGAACCGCTTGAGCGCTTCCCCGAGCGCATCGGGATCGCGAATCTCACCGGACACGACGAGCCCCGGCTCGAGCGGCTCGCGGAAGACTTCGACGAGCTCGGGAGCTCCGTTGTTGACGATCTCCGCGGCAGCGATCTGCGAGGCGCCGATCTTCAGCCCGACGAGCCTCTTCGTCTTTGAGTCCTTCGAGGTCTTCGTGCCGCGGCGAGCCGACGGCGTGTCACTCCGGCGCCGCCCGCCAAGCCGTCGCCGCCGCTCCGGCTCGGACGGGCCCGGGGCGATCGTTCCCGCCTCGGACGCGTCCGGCTCGGATTCGGCTTCGAGCACCACCTCGACGGCGGGGTCTTCTTCGACGGCGAAATCCTGTGCTTCGTCGACTGCGAGAGCCTCAGGCGCCGGGATCTCCTCGACGGCGCTATCCGAGTCCTCCGGCTGCACGTGCCTGAGCTCGAGTGAGTGCCCGTAGGCAGCGAGTCGGTCGAGGACGACCGCATCGACGTCCTGCTCGGACTCGGGTTCCGGCCCGGACTGGGACTCGAACGCGCCCATCTCGTCGCGCTCCTCTTCTTCCGTTTCGTGCCGCGGGTCGTCCATCATCCGTTCCCTGCGATCCGAAGGCTCGATGCGGGTGCGTCCGGCTCGGGCGTGGAGAAAGAGACCGAGACTCCGCTGCGCTCGAGCATGCCGATGAGCTGCTCTTTGCGGCTCGAGACGGCGAGTGCGGCATCCGGAGTCACGATGTGCTTCCGGATGAGCTCGGCGAGGCCGTGCTCCATCGTCTGCATCCCACGCTGCGTGCTGGTCTGCATGACCGAGTAGATCTGCTCGACCTTGCCCTGGCGAATAAGGTTCCGGACCGCGTCGTCCGGGAAGAGGATCTCGAGGCAGGCCACGCGGCCGAGGCCGTCGGACGTGGGCAGAAGTGTCTGCGTGACGATCCCCTGCAGCGTGTTCGCGAGCTGCATGCGCACCTGCTCCTGCTGAGCCGGTGGAAAGACGTCGATGACGCGGTCGATCGTGCTCGGCGCGCTCTGTGTGTGCAGCGTGGCGAGGACGAGGTGCCCCGTCTCGGCCGCGGTCAGCGCCGTTGAAATCGTCTCCAGGTCGCGCATCTCGCCGAGGAGGATCACGTCCGGGTCCTGGCGCAATGCCGCTCGAAGCCCTTCGGCGAACGTGGGTGCATCGGTGCCGATCTCACGCTGAGTGACGACGCAGCGCTTGTGCCGGTGCACGAACTCGATGGGGTCCTCGATCGTGAGGATGTGGTGCGGCTTGGCGCGATTGACCTCGTCGACCATCGAGGCCAACGTCGTGGACTTACCCGAGCCGGTCGGCCCGGTGACAAGGACGAGGCCCCGCGGCTTCATGGCGAGCTCACGAAGCGACGGCGGCAAGCCCAGCTCCTCGAGGGTGCGAAGCTCTTCCGGGATGTGCCTGAACGCCGCTGCAATCGAGCCGCGCTGGAAGTGCACGTTGACGCGGAACCGCGCGAGGCCCGGAACGCCGTGCGAGAAATCGAGTTGGCGATTCACCTCGAGCAACTTCTGCTGCTCCGTCGACAGGATGCGGTAGAGCAGCTCGCGCGTCCCATCCGGCTTCAGCTTTTCGGCATCCGCAAGCGGTGTTAGGTCTCCGTGCACGCGAATCGTGGGAGGAGCTCCCGGCACGAGGTGCAGATCCGAAGCACTCGCCTCCACGGCGCGTGCGAGGAGGTCATCTATCGAGGTCGGGGCAGCGTCCATGGGCATTGGCCGTATCGGCAGTGCCTGCCACCGCCTTGAGCAGCCCTCCACGCGCGGCTCGGCCGTCACGGCTCCCCCGCAACTCACCCACGAATCACCCAATTTGGGGTGGGCGATCCCCAACTGGCCGCCGATGTTTCGACTGCATCCGCCCCACCACCCCCTTCAACTGCGGACTGCGGAAGGAGAAGCGGCAAATGTTCAAGCGGATTCGGTCCCGCCTCGACGGAAACAGCGAGCAGGGCTTCACCCTGATCGAGCTTCTCGTCGTGATCATCATCATCGGCATCCTGCTCGCCATCGCCGTCCCCTCGTATCTCGGGTTCCGCGATCGTGCGGCGAATAACGCGGCGAAGGCGAATCTCCGCGCTGCACTGCCAGCGGCAGAGGCGTACTTCGCGGACACGACGACCGGCACGTACGTCGGGATGACGCCGGCCGCCCTCAAGCTCATCGACTCGGGCGTCTCAGACACGCTGACCGTCGCCTCGGTGACGGCAACCACCTACTGCCTCACGGACATCGTGAGCGGCAAGACGTGGAGTGTCGCGGGCCCCGGTGCCGCGAGCGCGGACTTCAAGCCCAACGCCACCTGCGCGTAGTCCGGTTCGAATCTGAACGACGAAGAGGCGCGGGAGACCGCGCCTCTTCTCTTTGGGGGGTCTGGCCCCACACCCCCCAGGGGTCAGACCCCACTCGTTCTCGGTTCCCCTTCAGACGCTCCGGGCCAATGCCGATATGGGAATCGTGAGCATGACCCTCACCCCACCGATTCGTGTCGCCGCCCTCGTCGGGGCGCTCGTCGCTACGGGTCTCGTTGCCTTCGTCTTCCTCATCGGCCGCGGCACCTCGGACACAGACGCTTCAGCGCCGACGAATCCCGCGGCGAAGCCCTCGACGCAAACGACGCCTACGAAGGCGTCTCGAACGCGAGCAGCCGTGCCTCGGGTCGTGGTGACGAAGAGCGGCTTCCCGGCTCCCATCGACCGCGCGCTTCGGCGTCGCGGCGTCGCGATCGTCGCCGTGTACATGCCCCGCGCGGCCGTCGACGCGGCTGTGCGCACGGAAGCTCGAGCCGCAGCGGTGAAGTCGCGAGCGGGCTACGTTGCGATCAGCGCGCTCAACGAGCGTCTCGTGCGCTCGTTGGTCGCCAAGACAGGCGTTCTCCCGGCCCCGGCCGTCCTCATCGTCAAGCGCCCCGGAGTCGTCATGGCGACGCTCAGCGTGGCCGATCGGGACACGATCGCTCAGGCCGTCGCCCAGGCGCGGCGATGAGCGAAGCCGCGGTTCAGACGGAGTCGGGCCACGAGCTTTACGTGAGACACGCACGAATCGACGGCCACTCCGTGGCCGTGCTCCGCGCAGTCGACGAGGGTGACCGGTGCGTCGTGGAGGCCGAGGTATGGCCGGACGGCCCCGATGCTGATCCGGTACGCCCCGGCCCGTACAGCTTTCCGACGCCGGTCGAGGCCACGCGGTTCGTCACGCACGCGGTCGAGGCGTTCATCGCGCTCGGCTGCGAAGTCGGCGCCTCGTAGTCCGCGGGGTCTGACCCGGGGTCTGACCCCGGTCATGCCCAAATTCGTCTCCTCGTCAAGGCCATCCCCGTTGGGATCCAGCCCGGGGGTCTGACCCGGGGTCTGACCCCCGGTCATGTCCTAAGTGACCCAGCGCCTAGGAGAGGATGCGGGCGAGCTCTTCGATCGACGTGAGCCCGGACGCGACCTTCTCCAGCCCGTCGTCCCACATCGGGCGCATGCCGTTCTCGGTGGCTGCTCTTGCGATCTCGTCGCGACTTGCGTGCTGAACGGCGAGGGCGGCGATCTCCTCGGACATCCGCAGGAACTGAAAGACGCCGATTCGGCCTCGATACCCGGTGTGGTTGCACCGAGGGCAGCCCTTCTTGCGATAGAAGACCGTCCCGTCGAGCACACGCTGCACGTCCGGCGACATCCGAACTTCGTTGAGCTCCGCGTCCGTGGGCTGGTACGCCTCGCAGCAGTGGGTACAGAGCTTGCGCGCGAGCCGCTGCGCCAGGACTGCCGACACGGCCGCGCCGGTGAGAAACGGCTCGACGCCCATCTCCCCGAGTCGCGTGATTGTCGAAGGCGCGTCGTTCGTATGCAGTGTCGAGAGCACGAAGTGCCCAGTCAGGGCCGCCTCGATCGAGATCTTGGCCGTTTCGACGTCGCGGATCTCGCCGACCATGACGACGTCGGGATCGGAACGAAGGATCGAGCGCAACGACGAGGCGAACGTCAGGCCCGCACGCACGTTGATCTGCACCTGATTGACGCCCGTGAGCCGGTACTCGACCGGGTCCTCGACGGTGATGATGTTGATCTCGGGTCGGTTGATCTGCGCGAGGCACCCGTAGAGCGTCGTCGACTTGCCCGATCCAGTCGGGCCGGTGACGAGAAGCGCGCCGGTGGGCATCCGCACGATCGTCTCGAGATCCGCGCGCATCGCTTCCGACAGCCCGAGCTCGATCATCGTCGGCGGCTTTCGTGACTTGTCGAGGAGGCGCATCACGACCTTCTCGCCCTCGACGGTGGGGAGGGTCGCCACGCGGATGTCGAGCATCCGGCCGACTGCTGAGGTCGAGAGTGTGAGACGGCCGTCCTGCGGCTTTCGGCGCTCCGCGATGTCGAGCTTTGCGAGCACCTTGAGTCGAGTCGTGACGCCGGCAGCCATCTTCTTCGGGATGCGTTGGACCTCACGCAGGACACCGTCGACCCTGAACCGAACGACGAGCGCGTCCTCCTGGGCTTCGAAGTGCACGTCGGATGCGTTCTCCTCCGCCGCCTGAAAGATGAGTGCGTTCACGAGGCGGACGAGCGGGCCGTCGGAGATCCCGTCGTCGGCTTCGAGGTCGTCGCCGTGGTCATCGGCTTCGTCCATCTCGACGACGACGGAGCCAATGGCTTCGGCTGTACGCACGAGTCGCTGCAGCTCCGCAAGGATGTCGTCGCGCGACGCAACGCCGAGCTCGATCGAATGCTTCGTCGCGAGACGGAGCTCGTCGATGGCGTGGAGATTTCCGGGATCCGCGACGGCGACCTTCAGCACGTCCTCCTCGAGCGCATACGGAACCGCGACTGCGCGCTCGAGCGTCTGTACCGGGATGAGCTGTGCGACGTCCACGGCGACACCGATGCCCGGGAGGTCGACGATCTGCAGGTGATGGCGGACTGCGAGCATGCGCGCGACGCCGTCTGACGTTGCGACGCCCTCGTCGATCAGCGCCTGCGTGACCGGGCTTCCGTTGGCCGCCCGACCGCGGACGAGCGCCAGTGCATCGGAGCCGACGAGTGCCGTGTGCCCGAGAAGATCGAGGACGAGCTCAGCCGTCTCATCGACGCCGAACGGCGTCGCCAGCTGCCGTGCCGGCTGAGCGACCTCCGCTTCCGGGGCCTCGGGTTCCTCGACAGTCGTTGCGCGCGTGATTTTCATCAGCGATCCCTCGAAGGGGTTATCGGCACGCGTGTTCCGCCCCTTGACGAGCCGGCTGGGCTAGAACAGACGGAGGTACCCGTCCAGTATCCACTCGCCGAGGAAGAGCGTGATCACGGCCCCCAGGGCGAGGAACGGAACCAGTGGAACGCCCATCTTTCTCGCAGCCGTTCCGTGCCGGAAGACGAGCACAGCCGCCGGCACAAGCGCGGCGAACAGCCCCAACATCAGTGCGACAGACACCGACGCACCCAGCACCGCTCCGAGGAGAAGAGCGAGCTTGACGTCGCCCATGCCGAGCCCTTTCGGGTAGGCGAGCACGACGACGAAGAGGAACCCCGCCGCTGCAAGCGCCGCGAGTAGCCACTCGGCGCTGGGTGCGATCGCCGTGTGAACGACGAGCGCCACCGCAGCCGCCGGAACGACGATTCGATTCGGGACGATCCGAAGCTGAATGTCGATGGCCGAGAGCGTCACGAGAACGGCGCAGAAGCCTGCGGCGAGAGCGGCCTCGGGCGTCGGGCCGAAGACGGCGACGCACGCCACGATGAGCGCCGCCGCAACGAGCTCGACGAGTGGGTAGAGAACCGAGATCGGCGCCTCGCAGTGTCGGCAGCGGCCCTTCAGAAGGACATACGAAAGGACCGGGATGTTGTCCCGCCACAGGATCTCGCGCGAGCAGCTCCCACAGGAAGACGGAGGACGAAGAAGCGACCGCCGCGCCGGCACACGCGCCACGATGACGTTGAGGAAGCTCCCGAGCGCGAGCGCCGGTGCGAGGACGAAGGCGGCGGCAGCGACATTCACCGCGGTGCTACCCCGAGTAGCTGCCCTGAATCGGATCGACCGCGGTGACGGTCTGCGTCGCGGCGGGAATGCCGAGCATGTACTCCTCGATGGGGATGGGAGCCGAATAAATCAAGGTGGAGTTCGCAATCGAGGCGCTCCGCGAGATGATCGGCCCCCACAGCGTGGTGTTGTTGCTCACGGTGACGTCGTTGACGGCGTAGATGGCACCCTGGAAGACGACCTGGTTCCCGATGTCGACCGAGGTCGGGGTCGTGGTCGTCGCCGACGTCTTCGAGCCCGCGACGAATGCGATCAGGTCGACGTCCGGGTTCCACGTTGCATCACACGCCGGCACCGCACAGAAGTCGGCGCGGTTCGCGATCGTGAGCACACCAGACGCGTAGATGGTCGCGCGGCCGTCGTACTGGATGAGGTTGAGGTTCGACCAGGTCAGGTTGCCGTCGAAGTAGATCGCGCCCTTGACCGTGAGGGTTCCCGGCGAACCGGGGGCCCACGAGAGCCGGGCGACCTCGACGCCGCCCTCGACCCGCCTGCAGTCGTAGGCGGAGGCCGGAGTCAGGTCCACCGAGCCTCGACTCACGTCGAGCACAGTGTTGGTATCGAAGCCGCCCGAGAAGCTCCCGGACGTGCAGTTGCTCTGCGGGCCGAGATCGGCGTTGACGTACCAGTACGGGAGGTCGACGGTCGGCTTGGGGATGCTTGGCGGAGTGGTTCCGATGACCGAGGCGTAGATGCGAGAAGCGGGGCCGCACGCGACTGGGGTGCCGCCGTACGAACAGGTGCCGCTCGACTGGAACTCGTCGATGGGGCTGCCGGCGCTTCCGATCTGCGCGCTGTTGAAGACGCTGACGTTTCCGAGGACATGCACCGCCGGGCTGTTGATCTGGGAGTTGTTCTGAAGGCAGAGGTTTCCGCGGACGTAAACCGAGACGTCGAGCGTGACACTGTTCCCGAGCGTGATGCAGCTGGACGGCTGGTCGACGAACAGGTAGTTCCACGGCCGCATGTCCGCCTGCGTCGATGTCGTCACTTGAGCTTGGGCACTCACTGTGCGCACCACGTCTGCGGCGAGGGGGCCCGACGGGTTCCTCGCCGTCCCCGTACCCGTGAGCGTCCAGGTCGTGCCGGAGAGCGTGCCGACGTAGGTCACCGTGCCGGTCGGAAGCGTGACCGTCGTCGACGGAACCGAGCTCGCCGAGTATGGGTCGACGGCGTTCTCGAGCGTCGAGAACCCGTAGCTCAAGCCTGTCTCGGCGAGGCCGTATGCGCGTTGATCGGCCTGGACGCGCCGCGTGGCGCCCTGGTTCATCGTGACGTACGTGAAGATCCCAGCCGCGAGTGCCGAGAGGATGATCATGACGCCGAGCGCAAAGGGCAGCGCAAGGCCGCGCTCGTCGCCGAGTGAACGTCGCAACGCCTTCAGGGAAGATTCGAGCACCGCAGCTCCTTCGGGGGACCCCGCCGCAGTGAACGCTGAAAGCGCCGTACCGGCATCCCCCATCGTGGGGAGAGTCGAGCGTCGGCTCACGTTCGACTCGAGTTGCGTAGGACGATGTCGTCGGTGAGGCGATAGTCGGGCAGAGCACTTGCGGGCCTCGTGTTCACCGGCAACGTCACGGAGAGGACCGCGAGGCTCGTCACCGACTGCGGCACGAACGAGAAGACGGTGCCACTCGTCAGGTAGTCCACGGCCTTCTTGCCGGTCGCGTCACAGGTGCCGCCGACGAGCCGGTAGAGCGCGAAGCGAGTCCCGCTGCCCGTCGTGCACCAACTGACCGTGGTTCCCGCGCCCGCGCTGGGGCAGCGGCTTCCGAGGACGATGGTGATGCTGGCCGACGCACCTGTCGGGGTCACCGCGCTCGCACAGTGGATCTCACGGCGCAGCTGGTCGAGCGCAATCCGCGCGTTGATCTGCGAGGCGAAGCGGCGGTTCATCTCCTCCTCCGCCTTCGAGGCCGCAATGAGGGCGTACGAGAGAGCCGTCATGACGATCACGAGCATCCCGAGCACAGTGACGAGCTCGATGAGCGTGAATCCCCGCTCGTCGTGCCGGAGGCGATGTCTCAGCCTCGCCGCGGCGGACACCTCATGCTCCCGCGACGCGGAGGGTCGGCAGGCCGTCGTCCTTCGGTCGCTCGACGACCTCGGGCTCGGCCTCCCTGGCCACGGCGACCCTCGCCGCCTTCTCCGCATGGAGAAGGGCGATCTCGAAGTCGTGCCGGTTCGAAGCGGCGTTGGCTGCCGTCTCCCTGTCGACGTGCCCGCCGAGGACGAGCTCGATCAAGGCCTTCGAGAACGTCTGCATGTCGAAGAACTCGCCGTCCGCTATCGCGTCCGGGATCTCGTCCGTTCGCCGCTCTCGGATGAGCTCGGCGATGCGCGCGTTCGTCACCATCACCTCGACCGCCGGAACCCGGCCGCCACCCAGTTGGGGGAGCAGCCGCTGGCTGATGACGCCCCGCAGGACACCCGCCATGATCGCGATCACCTGTGGCTGCTTCTCCGGAGGGAAGAACTCGACCATGCGACCGATCGTCTCGGCAGCGTCGAGCGTATGCAGCGTCGAGAAGACGAGGTGACCCGACTCGGCGGCCTGCAGCGCGACATGGGCGGTCTCGGCATCTCGAAGCTCGCCGATGAGGATGACGTCGGGGTCTTGGCGCAGCACGCGCCGGAGGGCCTGCTCGAAGCTCTCGGTGTCGAGACCGACCTCGCGCTGATTGACGATGCAGCTTCGGTCGGGATGGAGAACCTCGATCGGATCCTCGATCGTCACGATGTGCTGCCGGCGAGTTCGATTGATGTGGTCGAGCATCGCGGCGAGCGTCGTGGTTTTCCCCGAGCCGGTCGCGCCGGTGACGAGGACGAGCCCACGCTGCTCGTCGGCGAGACGTGCCACACCGGCTGGAAGGTGGAGGTCGGCAAAGCCGGCGATCTGATCCGGGATCACGCGGAAAGCGAACGAGATGGCGCCCCGCTGCCGAAATCCGTTCACGCGGAAGCGAGGCAGGCCGGGCTCGGAGTAGGCGAGGTCGAGGTCGCCCGTCGAGTCGAAGAGCTCGCGTCGGCGAGGCACGGCAACGCTTACCCGATCGAGCACGGCCTCGACGTCCGCGTCCCCGAGGACAGGGAACTCGGTGGCGGGAGCGAGCTCGCCGTCGAAGCGGAGCACCGGCGGCTGTCCAACCTTGAAGTGGACGTCGCTGGCGCCCGCTGCAACAGCATGCCGAAGCACAGCGGTGAGATCCATGGACAGCTCGTGCATCGGCACGAGGCGTGCGGCCCTTTAGGTCACGGAACCGGTGGAGCCATGCGGGCTAGTCGCCACAGCGCCCGAAGCGGCAGACGCGCGATCCCACGGGCTTCACTCGGATGGGCAAGGTCGCCGCGTAGTAGACCGGCCACCGCATCGAACACACCGGGTGCACGAATTGCCCAGAGGCAAGCTCGGGGATAACGATCGGCCGCGCGCTTGGCCTTCCACGATGCCGAGACGTGCCGGTCGAGAGCGGCTCGAGTTCCACCAACTCGACCGGATGAAGGCCGCGGGGAAGCGCGCAGCGGTCGAGGCGCTGGAGAGCGCCCCCGCAGAGCTGCTCGCCCGCTTCACCGGCTAGGAACGCAGACCGCCTCCAACCGGGGGCTACAATGGCGCGCTCCCGCAGGGGTTCCCGAGTGGCCAAAGGGGGCGGGCTGTAAACCCGCTGGCTCAGCCTTCGGAGGTTCGAATCCTCCCCCCTGCACTTGCACAGACCGGAATCCGCTCGCGCGAATTCCGGTCGCGCGAAGATCCCTGAAGGCGGCCGCTTCGCGACCGCGACGTTTTCTGTTTCCATACGCCTTCTGCCCTGGGCTACAGTCCAGGCTCGCCCTCTTAGCTCAGTCGGTAGAGCACCTCCATGGTAAGGAGGGGGTCGACGGTTCGAGTCCGTCAGAGGGCTTGAAGCTAGGCATCACGTGGGGACGATCGTGAGATCGGCGTCTTGGGCCTTGGGGTGCCACAAGAACTCGGGAAGAACACGAATGCCCGAACTGGCGCTTGCTCGAAGAACGTAGTCAGAGACGATCCGGCGCCGTCAGGGTCGACTGAATGATCGACTTGCGGATAGAGGGCTCCTACACTCCAACCGCATGGGCGATGAAATTCATCTGTGGCGAATCGGCCCTGACGAACAACTGGTCGAGATCAGCCGCACCAGCCTTAGCCTTGAGTCGCGCCTGCAGGAGTGGCTGGCGCG